>NZ_PTFE01000079.1:0-38515 GCF_002936975.1 Bradyrhizobium sp. AC87j1 | reverse complement strand
GTTGTCGAGCGGACCGTTGTCGCGCATCTTGAAGATCAGGTGCGAAACGCCGTTCGGCAGCGTCTCGACATAGCGATAGGCGGGCTCGCTGCCGCCATTGTCGTCCTCGGCAGCGCCAACGCCGTCCGGCTTGAGCTCGGCGGGGCGATCGTTGATGAAGAGCTGGCCCTGCCGCATCTGGATGCGATCGCCGGGCAGACCGACGACGCGCTTGACCCAGGCCTGTGAGCGATCGCCGGGCCAGCGAAACACGACGACGTCGCCCTGCTTCGGCGTCTCCGCGAAGACGCGGCCGCTCTCGGGCAGGCTGATCTGGATCGGCAGCGACGAGGTGCCGTAGCCGTAGGGGAATTTCGAGGCGAGCAGCGCATCGCCGATCAGCAGCGTCGGCTCCATCGAGCCTGACGGCACGTAGAACGGCTCGGCAAGCGCGCCCTTGGCGATGAAGACGGCGGCGACGATGCCGGCGAGCTGAACGATCTGCCCGCCCCAGCCGCTGCTCTTCCGCTTGGGGGTGACGGTGACCTTTTCTTCCACGCTCATGCGCCCGTTCCACCCACCGTGATGCGCTCCATCAGCAGCGACGGCTGGCCGACGCCGACAGGCACGCCCTGTCCATTCTTGCCGCAGGTGCCGATGCCGGTATCGAGCGCAAGGTCGTTGCCGATCATGCGGATGCGATGCAGGTCGGTCGGCCCGTTGCCGATCAGCATGGCGCCCTTCAGCGGCGCGCCCAGCTTGCCGTTCTCGATCTTGTAGGCCTCGGTGCACTGGAAAACGTACTTGCCCGAGGTGATGTCCACCTGGCCGCCGCCGAAATTCGCAGCGAAGACGCCGTTCTTCACCGATGCGAGGATCTCGGCCGGATCGCGGTCGCCCGCGAGCATGTAGGTGTTGGTCATGCGCGGCATCGGCACGTGTGCATAGCCCTGGCGACGGCCGTTGCCGGTCGGCTTCATGTTCATCAGCCGCGCGTTCTGGCGGTCCTGCATGTAGCCGACCAGGACGCCGTCCTCGATCAGCACGGTGCGATTGGTCGGCGTGCCCTCGTCGTCGATCGACAGCGAGCCCCGGCGCGAGGCCATGGTGCCGTCGTCGACCACGGTGACGCCCTTGGCCGCGACCTGCTGGCCCATCAGGCCGGCAAATGCCGACGTCTTCTTGCGGTTGAAGTCGCCTTCCAGGCCATGGCCGACCGCTTCATGCAGCATCACGCCGGGCCAGCCGGCCCCTAACACGACGTCCATTTCGCCGGCGGGGGCGGGGATCGATTCCAGATTGACCAAGGCCTCGCGCAACGCGCCGTCGGCGGCATCGCGCCAGTTCTTGCTCTCGATGAATTCGGCATAGCCGGCGCGGCCGCCATAACCCTTGCTGCCGCTCTCCTGGCGGTCGCCCTGGCCGGCGACCACGGAAACGTTCACGCGCACGAGCGGGCGGATGTCACGATAGCTCTCGCCGTCGGGCCGCAGGATCTCGACGACCTGCCAGGTCGCGCCCAGGCTGACGCTGACCTGCCGCACCCGCGGATCCTTGTCGCGCAGGTAAGCGTCGATCTCGGCGAGCAGTTTTACTTTTGTCTCGAAGCCCGGGGCATCCAGCGGGTTGTCATCGCCGTAAAGGCGCACATTGGTATGCGCCGGCGGCGCGGCGAAGCTGCCGGAATAGCCGCCGCGCACGGCCGCGACTGCATCGGCGGCACGGATCAGCGCCGGCAGCGAGACGTCGGAGGAGTGGGCGTAGCCCACGGCATCATCCTTGACCGCGCGTAAGCCAAAACCTTGCGAGGTGTCGTAGGTCGCCTGCTTCAGCCGCCCGTTGTCGAACATCAGCGCTTCGGTCTGGCTGTACTCCAGGAACAGCTCACCGTCGTCGGCACCGGAAAGCCCGCGCGCGACCTCGTGGCGAACCTGGTCGCGGTCGAGATTGGCGCGGTCGAGCAGGGAGGTCGTGGCTGGGTTGGTCATGCGTCCGTCCATTATCGGAAGATGTGGGGCAAGATAATGGTTTCGGACCGGTTCCGCGAGGGGGCGGGGCCTCACATTACGGAAACGATAGGATGGGAGGGGACGCTCATCGAACACGTGGCCGCGAGCGATTGTGCGACCGTCACCCTGAGGCGGCCGCTTCTTCTGCGGCCCTCGAAGGGCGACGGCCCGGCTGCATCTCGGCCGTTCATCCGTCGAGGCTCAGCTTGCGATGCTTTGCTTCGCAAGCCTCGCGCCTCCAGGATGACGGGATGAGAATGTGCGACCGGAAACCTGCCCCTACGGCAGCTTGTCGTAGCCCTCGCCGAGCCCGTTCAGACTGAGCGGGAAGCCGATGCCTTCTTCCGGGGTCTCGAAGATGATGAAGGTGGCGGTCTTGGCGGTGCGGAGCTGGCCGAGCAGCTTGTCGTCCATGACGACCTCGGCGACGCAGCCATTGGGCAGGCAGCGCACGAAGCCGGCGCGGCCGACGTCCTGGTTGTCGAGCTTGAGGCCGAGACCGGAGGGCAGCAGGACCCCGAGCGGCGCGACCACGCGCATCAGGCGGCTCTTCTGGTCGGCGGTCTTGAGCACGATGACGGTCAGGCCGGCATTGGAGCGGTCTTCGGCTACCACGCTCTGGATCAGGGCGCATTGCTCGGTCTGCGCGCCCGGCGGGGTGTCGCAGCGGATCTGCCAGTCGCCATGGACGGAGCGGACTGCGCCCTGCGCATGGGCGAGGCCGGGGAGTGCCAGAAGGACGAGCGCAGCCAACAGGCTGGCCAGCGCCGGGAGGCGGGTCATCTGCCTTCTAGCCAGCCTTGCCATAGCCAGCCCTGCCATCGATTTCGAAAGCCCCATCGGGTCGGTCCCTCTGCTCGCCTGGGTCGCTCGCGCTTGGCGGACTAATCTGGCGGACTGATACGGGAATGACGGCGTCTTGAAGGCGATTCCCAAGCAAATTCCACGCCGCCTCGCGCCGCCGCCGCCCGCACGAATCAGGTTCCTGCGCGGCCATCTGCCAGTGCCTACCGCGGGCAATTCCGCTGTCAAGCGGCAGCATCCCGGCAAACGGTATTTTTGTCTGATCTTACTAGGAAATATCTTGCGGGTGATCGCTGGCAGACGGGGCTCAAGACTGCATTGCGATAGATCAAAAATTATGGTTTGAGAGGCTTGATTTCGGCGTTCTAGCGATCTGGCCCCAATTCCTCTTAGAGGTATTCTTGCGCGGCGGTTTGTCAGGCGGGCGGATCGAATAAGCGTTTCTCACAAACAGGGGAGCGCACTTGGGGTGATTTCGTAAGGGGAGCGCGAACGGCATGAGGATGTCGATGGGCCCGGTGGGCCGGCACTTGCTGGGATTGGCCGTGGCGGGTCTGACGCTGGCGACGGGCGGTGTTGCATTTGCCGAGCTCGGGCAGCCGAAGCCCTGGGAATGGACGCTTCAGGAGTCCGGCTCCCCGGTGATGGATAACATCGTCTGGTTCCACAACTTCCTGTTCGTGCTGATCACTCTGATCACGCTGTTCGTCCTGGCGCTGCTCGTGGTCGTGGTCGTCAAGTTCAACGCGCGGGCCAATCCGGTGCCGTCGCGGACCACCCACAACACGCTGATCGAGGTGGCCTGGACGCTGGTTCCGGTGCTGATCCTGGTCGGCATCTCAGTGCCCTCGTTCCGGCTGCTGTTCCTCGAGCTCGACGTGCCGAAGGCGGATATCACCATCAAGGCGACCGGCAAGCAGTGGTACTGGTCCTATGCCTATCCCGACAACGGCAAGTTCGAGTTCGATTCGCTGATGGCGCAGGACAAGCAGCCCCGCCTGCTCGGCGTCGACAACGAGATGGTGGTGCCCGTCAACAAGGTGATTCGTGTCCAGGTCACCGGCGCCGACGTCATCCACGCCTTCGCGCTGCCGGCTTTCGGCGTCAAGATCGACGCCATTCCGGGCCGGTTGAACGAAACCTGGTTCAAGGCGACCAAGACCGGCATGTTCTATGGCCAGTGCTCGGAGCTCTGCGGCAAGGACCACGCCTTCATGCCGATCGCGATTCGCGTCGTGAATGACCAGGAGTTCGCCTCCTGGGTCGAGACGGCAAAGAAGAAATTTGCGAGCGGCGGCACCAACACCTACGCCTCCGCGGCCGGCCCGACGCAGTAAGCGTCGGGTGACGGCGTGAGGGACTGAACGCGACATAAGGGCGGGACCTCCAGAGGTCCGATTGGGACGCAAGGCAGGATTTGAAAATGGCAACGAGCGCAGCGGCACACGGCGATCACGCCCAAGACCACGGACATGACGAGCATGCCCATCCGACCGGATGGCGCCGCTACGTCTATTCGACCAACCACAAGGACATCGGCACGATGTACCTGATCTTCGCGGTCATCGCCGGCGTCATCGGCGCCGCGATGTCGATCGCGATCCGTGCCGAACTGATGTACCCGGGCGTGCAGATCTTCCACGAGACGCACACCTATAACGTGTTCGTGACCTCTCACGGCCTGATCATGATCTTCTTCATGGTCATGCCCGCGATGATCGGCGGCTTCGGCAACTGGTTCGTGCCGCTGATGATCGGCGCGCCCGACATGGCGTTCCCGCGCATGAACAACATCTCGTTCTGGCTGCTGCCGGCTTCCTTCGCCCTGCTGCTGATGTCGACCTTCGTCGAGGGCGAGCCGGGTGCCAACGGCGTCGGCGCCGGTTGGACCATGTACGTGCCGCTGTCGAGCTCGGGCCATCCGGGCCCGGCCGTCGACTTCGCGATCCTGTCGCTGCATCTGGCGGGTGCCTCGTCGATCCTCGGCGCCATCAACTTCATCACCACGATCTTCAACATGCGCGCGCCGGGCATGACCCTGCACAAGATGCCGTTGTTCGTGTGGTCGATCCTGGTGACGGTGTTCCTGCTGCTGTTGTCGCTGCCGGTGCTCGCCGGTGCGATCACCATGCTGCTCACCGACCGCAACTTCCACACGACGTTCTTCAACCCCGAAGGCGGCGGCGACCCCGTGCTGTTCCAGCATCTGTTCTGGTTCTTCGGCCACCCCGAAGTGTACATCCTGATCCTGCCGGCTTTCGGCATGGTCAGCCAGATCATCTCGACCTTCTCGCGCAAACCCGTGTTCGGCTATCTCGGCATGGCCTACGCCATGGTCGCGATCGGCGGCATCGGCTTCGTGGTGTGGGCGCACCACATGTACACGGTCGGCATGTCCTCGGCGACGCAGGCCTATTTCGTCGCGGCGACCATGGTCATCGCGGTTCCGACCGGCGTGAAGATCTTCTCGTGGATCGCCACGATGTGGGGCGGCTCGATCGAATTCCGGGCCCCGATGATCTGGGCGGTGGGCTTCATCTTCCTGTTCACGGTCGGCGGCGTCACCGGCGTCGTGCTGGCGAACGCGGGCGTCGACCGCGTGCTGCAGGAGACCTACTACGTCGTCGCGCACTTCCACTACGTGTTGTCGCTGGGCGCGGTGTTCGGAATCTTCGCCGGCTGGTACTACTGGTTCCCGAAGATGTCGGGCTACATGTACAACGAGACGCTCGCGAAGGCGCACTTCTGGGTCACCTTCATCGGCGTCAATCTGGTGTTCTTCCCGCAGCACTTCCTCGGCCTGTCGGGCATGCCGCGCCGCTATGTCGACTATCCCGACGCGTTCGCGGGCTGGAACCTGGTCTCGTCGGTCGGCTCCTACATCTCCGGCTTCGGCGTGCTGATCTTCCTCTACTGTGTGCTCGACGCCTTCATGAAGAAGGTGCCGGCCGGCGACAATCCGTGGGGTGCAGGTGCGACCACACTGGAGTGGACCTTGCCCTCGCCGCCGCCCTTCCACCAGTTCGAAGTGCTGCCCCGCGTGCAGTGATCGATCTCCCGCGGCGCCCGTGACGGGCGCCGCGGCTCTATAACGAAGCGAGTTGAATTAAGTGTCCGTCCTCGACCACAACGCCATCGACATCAATCCCCGCATCTCCGAGGCGGAGGTGGGCGACTACATCGCGCTCTTGAAGCCGCGGGTGATGTCGCTGGTGATCTTCACCGCGCTGGTCGGGATGGCGATGGCGCCCGGGCATTTCCACTGGGTGCTGGCGATCACCTCGCTGCTCTGCATCGCCGTCGGCGCCGGTGCCTCCGGCGCGCTCAACATGGCGCTGGAAGGCGATATCGACTCCAAGATGTCGCGCACGGCGAACCGGCCGATTCCGCGCGGCCGCATCACCCGCCCTGAAGCCATGGCGTTCGGCCTGACGCTGTCCTTCTTCTCGGTAATGACGCTCGGCATCCTCGTCAACTGGATCGCGGGTGCGCTGCTCGCCTTCACCATCTTCTTCTACGTCGTGATCTACACGATGTGGCTGAAGCGCTGGACCGCGCAGAACATTGTGATCGGCGGCGCCGCCGGCGCGCTGCCGCCGGTGGTGGCCTGGGCTGCCGTGACCGGTACGGTCGACGTCGAGCCGTTGCTGCTGTTCGCCATCATCTTCTTCTGGACCCCGCCGCACTTCTGGGCGCTGGCGCTGTTCCGCTCCGACGATTACGCGCGCGCCGGCATTCCGATGCTGCCCAATGTCGCCGGTCCCGACGCGACGCGGCTCCAGATCCTGCTCTACACCATCGTGCTGATCGCGGTCGCCGCCGCGCCCTGGGCGCTCGGTTATTTCGATGCCGTCTACGGCATCGTCTCGCTGATCCTCGGCGCCGGCATGCTGGTGCTCGCGATCAACGTCTATCTGCGCCGTGAGCGCAGCCAGTCGCTACGCGCGACCCGCAAGCTGTTCGCCTTCTCGATCCTCTATCTGTTCGTGCTGTTCGCGACCCTGCTGGCCGAAGTCGTATTCCGGGCACTTGCTCCGCTGGTAGGGGGCGCATGATCGCAGGGATGGTCGACAAACCCGAGCCAGATGGAATCGTCCTCACCGAGGCGCAGAAGAAGAGCCGTCGTCACCGTTCGATTGCGATCGCGCTCGCGCTCGGCGTGCTCGTGGTGCTGTTCTTCGCCGTCACCATGGTCAAGGGGCCGGCAGTCCTCGTGCGGCCGATGTAGGAAACATGGATCACGAGCCGACCATATCGCAGGATGTCAGCGCCACGCCGGCCAATCGTGAGCCGACCAAGGGCCGCGGGCTGGGTCGCGACGTGGTGGTTGCTTCCATCTGCGGCGGCGTGGTCGCGCTGATGGTCGGTGCCTCCTACGCGGCGGTGCCGTTCTACAACTGGTTCTGCCGCGCCACCGGCTTCAACGGCACGACCCAGGTCGCGACCTCCGCGCCGGCCACCGGCCCGATCGCGCGGAAAATCTCGGTGCGCTTCGATTCCAACGTCGCCCCGGGCCTGCCCTGGAAGTTCGAGCCGGAGCAGAGCGAGATCGAGGTCAATATCGGCCAGGTCGTGACCGTCTTCTACACCGTGACCAACCAGGCTGCGCGCACCACTGCCGCGCAGGCTGCCTACAATGTCGCGCCGCTGACGGTCGGCTCCTATTTCCAGAAGATCAACTGCTTCTGCTTCACCGAGCAGACCATGGCGCCCGGCGAGAAGCGCGAGATGCCGGTCGTGTTCTACGTCGATCCGTCGATCGCCGACGATCACGAGAACGACGGGCTGAACACGATCACGCTGTCCTACACCTTCTATCCGGTGAAGGATCCCGTGGTGAAGCCGTTGGCATCGGGCGAAGGCGACAAGCGCAAGGGAAATCTTTGATCGCCGGGCTCACGCTCAGGCGGTTGGAAACAAGGGGATAAGTGCCTGATAGGCACGGGATTGAGGAGAGAGACCGAAATGGCTACGGCGCACACCAAGCATCACGACTATCACCTGGTCGATCCCTCGCCCTGGCCGGCCGTTGGTTCGCTCTCGGCCTTCATCATGGCGGTCGGCGCGATCACCTGGATGCATCACATGTTCGCGGCCGCGCCGATCATTTTCGGCGTCGGCACCGTGGGCGTGCTCTACACCATGGCGAGCTGGTGGGGCGACGTGATCAAGGAAGCCCAGTACAAGGGCGACCACACCCGCGTCGTGCAGCTGCATCACCGCTACGGCATGATCCTGTTCATCGCCTCGGAGGTGATGTTCTTCGTCGCCTGGTTCTGGGCCTATTTCAACGCGGCGCTGTTTCCGGCCGACGCCGTCCACGCCACCCGCGATGCCGTGTTCGGCTGCGGCCTCGGCACCCAGGCCGGCGCCTGCGCCGTCCCCGGCACTTGGCCGCCGCATGGCATCGAGACCTTCGATCCCTGGCACCTGCCGCTCCTGAACACGCTGATCCTGCTCACGTCGGGCACCACCGTGACCTGGGCGCACCATGCGCTGCTCGAGAACGACCGCCAGGGCCTGAAATACGGCCTGATCCTCACCGTCGTGCTCGGCGCGCTCTTCACCTGCGTGCAGGCCTATGAGTACAGCCACGCAGCGTTCTCGTTCGGCGGCAACGTCTATGGCGCGACCTTCTTCATGGCGACCGGTTTCCACGGCTTCCACGTGCTGGTCGGCACCATCTTCCTGCTGGTGTGCCTGTTCCGCGCCTATGCCGGCCACTTCACGCCGAAGCAGCATCTCGGTTTCGAGTTCGCCGCCTGGTACTGGCACTTCGTCGACGTGGTCTGGCTGTTCCTGTTCCTCTGCATCTACGTCTGGGGACACGGCGCCGAGACCATGGCCCACGGCGCGCACTGAGTCGCGCGAGGAGATCAGAAAGGGCGGCCGCTGGGCCGCCCTTTCGCTTTTGGGCCGCCGCAAGCTCCCGCGAAAACTGTGATAGAGTCTGCCATCATGAACGACACCGCCGGCAAGCCCGAGCCTGAAACCACCGTCCTGCAAAGCGCGCTGCGCGGGCTTGCCTGCCGATGCCCGCGCTGCGGCCAGGGCAAGCTCTATGCGGGCTTCCTGACGCTCGCACCCGCCTGCGACCGCTGCGGTCTCGACTATGCCTTCATCGATAGCGGCGACGGGCCGGCGATCTTCATCATCATGCTGGCCGGTGGGATCGTGGTAGCGGCCGCGCTCATCGTCGAGGTCAAGTACCAGCCGCCATACTGGCTGCATGCGGCGCTGTGGTTGCCGCTGATCCTGGTCACCACGCTGTTGCCGCTGCGTGCGATGAAGTCGCTGCTGATCGCGCTGCAATTCCACCACAAGGCGGCGCCGGGCCGGTTGGTCGACCGCGCGAAATGAACCAGCCTGCGCGCAAGCCTCGCGTGGCCGGCTTCGCGCTGTTCACGCTGTTCCTGACGGCCGTCTTCATCGCGCTCGGTGTCTGGCAATTGCAGCGCCGGACCGCCAAGCACGCGCTGGTCGCGGCGCTCACCGAGCGCCTTGCAGAGGCGCCCATCGCGCTGCCGCCGCCTTCGCAATGGGCTGCACTCAATCCCGCGCGCGACGAATTCCGCCGCGTCAGCTTCACCGCGACCTACGCAGCCCTGCCGGATGCGATGGTCTATTCCTCGGGCTCGGCGGTGCGCAAGGACGCCTCCGGCCCCGGCACCTGGGCGTTCCTGCCGGCGCGGCTTCCCAGCGGCGAGACGGTCGTGATCGATGCGGGCTTCGTCGAGAACACCATGCAGGATCGCAGCGTCGAGGATCGCGCGGTGAAGAAGCTCGTTACCGGGCAGCCGGTCGCGCTCACCGGTTATCTGCGCTTTCCCGAGCCGTCCGGTTGGCTGACGCCGGCGGAGAACCGCGGCAAGCGGCTCTGGTTCGTGCGCGATCATCCGGCCATCGCAAGTGCGCTCGGCTGGGGCGCGGTTGCGCCGTTCTATGTCGACCTCGAGCAACCGGTGCCCGAGAACGGCATCCCGCGCCCGGGGCCGCTCGACGTGCATCTAAAGGACGATCACCTGCAATACGCCGTCACCTGGTTCCTGCTCGCCGGCGCCGTGCTGATCGCCTTCGCCGTGTGGGCAAGAGGCCGGCGGCAGAGCTGAGCTCGACCGTAGATACCGCGAGGGAACCCGGTATCGCCCGGGGTTTATTATTCAGCGCACATTCACGAGTGTGGTTCTAAGCCGCCGGTGAGTTTCCGCGGCAGACAGGATTGCGGCGTGAGCGATTTCGACCAGATGGGAATTGTCGTCGATTGGGTGGACGCCTGCCGGAAGGGCGACCTCACGACGTTGCTCGACCTCTATGCGGACGACGCCCAGGTCGAATGCACGTGCAACGGTGCGCAGCGCTATCGCGGCCGCAGCGAGCTCGAGGCCTATTGGCAGCCGCGACTCAGTGCCTTCTCGTTGGCAGGTTTCGGGCTGGAGGAGATCCATCCCGCGCCCCATGGCGTCGATCTCGAATATTCCGTCGCCGGCGCGCTACGCATTCACGCCTCGTTTCGCTTCAGCCCCGAAGGCAAGATCCACAGCACGCTGTGCGAGCCGGCGCAACAGAACGCGCATCATGGCTGCGCCTGTTAGGGCGTGCTCCGGACCCGAAGGGCCGCGTTAGCGCAAGGTGTGCGGCGGTTTTTCGACAAGACATCCTCATCCAATGGGCTGGACAGGCGCCTCGCGTGCCGGTTTGGCCGGAAGGCGGCAGCGTACATGGGTTCGCCCATCCACGCGCAACAGTGACAGCGATCCGCTGAGCGCGCGCACGCGCTCATGCATGCCGGTCAGGCCGCGGCCGAAAACGTTGCCCTCGGGAAAGCCGCCGCCGTCGTCGGAGATCTCGACGACGAGCGCCTCGCCGGTGACGGTTGCCTGGACATGGGCGTTGCTGGCCTTGGCGTGGCGCAGCACGTTGGTCAGCGCCTCCTGGATCACCCGATAGACGGTCTGGGCCAGCGGCCCGGCGATGCCGTCGAGACCCGGATCGATCGTGTCCGTCAGGACGATGTTCGGCGCCTGCTTGCGAAAGTTCTGGAGCAGAGTCTGCACGCTGGTCGAAAGGCCAAGCTCCTGAATGTAGAGCGGCCGCAACCGATCGAGGATGCGGCGGTTGGTCTGCTGGAGCGCCTCGACCGATTGCAGCACATCCTGGGCTGACTTGCCGAGATTTCCCACCTGCGGCGAGGCGTCGACCAGCGCGATCGTGCCGGCGCGGATGCTGAACAGCAGCGGTCCGAGCTCGTCGTGCAATTCGCGGGCGAGGTCACGACGCTCGTCGTCCTGGAGCGACACCAGGCGGTGCATCAGATCGCGATTGTCCTGGCTCAATTGCACCAGCGTCGCGGCCAGTGCATTTGCTTCCGCACAGCTCTGCCGGATCTCCGGCGGCCCTCCGACCGGGATCGGCTTTGCGTAGTCGCCGCGCCGCATCCGTGTGAGGCCTTCACCGAGATGCTGCAGGGGACGCAGTGCCGATCCCGCGAAGACGTAAGCGATGATTCCGGTGAGCACGGTCAGCATGGCGACGAGGCCGGTCAGCGCCAGGAAGCCGATCCACTTCTCGAACAGGTCGGCCGACAGGTCCGGCAGGAACACGATATCGCCGACACGCCTGCCATCGATCAACACCGGGGTCGCAGCGTCCATGTCCGGCACCATGAGCAGGTTGACAAACCACTGCGGAACCCCCTGCAGGTTGTGCCGGCGGTCCTTTGGCTCCTCCGCAGCAGGGCCTTCCGCGGAACGGAACTGGATGTCCGAGGAGGTGGTCAAGGATTGGACAAAGGCGTCGAGCGTCTTCCCGGGGTCGTCCGACGCGCGCAGAGTGTTGTTGAGTGCGGTCGCGATCGTCCGGGTCGAACGTCGAGCCGGCTCGTTCTCGTCGGCGAGCTGACCGGCCGCGAAGATCTGGAGCAGCACGCCGCCCAGGATCAGCGCTGCGAGAAAGCTCGCGCCGAGCGGAAGAAACAGTTGCGTTCTGAACGAGAGTCGTTGCCACATTAGGTCAATTCTAACGCGCATCGGCGGGATTTACTCTTTCCATTTGTTCCCGCCGGTCTATGAGTCGAAAAACAAGAGAGTGCGCGATGCAAGATACCGCCAAGCCGGCGACCAGGATCCTGATTGTCGATGACCACCCCGTGGTGCTGTCCGGTTGCCGCACCCTGTTCGCTTCGGACCATTCGATCCGTATCGACGAGGCAACCGACGCCAAATCCGGCCATCGAGCCTATGTCAGCAAGCGGCCCGACGTTACCGTGATCGACATCAGCCTGCCCGATGTCTCCGGCTTCGAGCTGATGCGACGCATCCGCAAGGACGATCCCGACGCCAAGATCATCATGTTCAGCATGAACGACGATCCGGCCTTCGTGGTGCGGGCGGTCGAGCTTGGGGCGCAGGGCTATGTCTCCAAGGGCGATGATCCCAGGATCCTGCTGAAAGCGGTGCGCAAGGTGGTCGCGGGCGACAATTTCATCTCACCGCAACTCGCGGAAGCCGTGACGTTTTCCGGCGCGGCGATCAAGGCCAACCCGGCCTCGCAGATGACGCCGCGGGAGCTCGAAATTCTCCGCCTGCTCGGACGCGGCGACAAGATCGTGGAAGTCGCCGAGGCGCTCGGCATCTCCTACAAGACCGTCGCCAACACCACGTCCCTGCTCAAGCAGAAGCTAGGAGCCAAGAACCATTCCGACCTGATCAGAATCGCGGTTGAAATCGAGCTGAATTGACGGCCCGGGCACTGGCGGCCCCGGGGCACTGACGGCCCGGGCACTAGCGGCCCGGCACCGACGGCACCGAACCGGCTGCTCCAGGATGCAGCCGGTTCGGCGAGACGGATTGGTGTCGGCGTGCAGCCGGGCAATGCATGGACACCGCCGACACCCATCCGCGGACACAATGGGTCGAGGTGGCATTCGTTCCGAAGCCCCCGCAATTGCCGGGATAAAATGGCAATCCTTGGCACCGGTTCGCTGGAACACGCCCGCATAAGCTTGGGCATGTCGGGAAAAATAGGAACATCTTCCCGCGCTCGTCGTTTTCGCCCTTGACGATTTCGTGACTGACGGCGAAAGGTTGCCGGACAAGTTTCAGCGGGGGCGACGACCCCAGAGACAAACCGGTCTGCACATATCAACGACAGACCTTCCAAGAGAGGGCTGCGGCACCGCCGCAGCCCTTTTTGCTGGGCAAGGGTGCCGGCGGGAAGCGGTTTCCTGATGCCGCAAAACACTTTATGGTGGCCCAAAGCCTCTGGCTGTTAACAAGTAATTTCGTAAAATCAAAGGCTTAACGAACGGGCGCAGGCCCGGTCGGCCTTTGGAGGGCAGTTTGACTCGTTATATCTCGACCCGGGGCGAGGCCCCCGAACTCGGCTTCTGCGACGTGATGCTGACCGGGCTTGCGCGCGACGGCGGCCTGTATGTGCCGACGATCTGGCCGCAGCTCTCTGCCGAGACCATCGCCGGCTTCTTCGGCCGCCCCTATTGGGAGGTCGCGGTCGACGTGATCCGTCCCTTCGCCGGCGGCGAGATTTCGGACGCCGAGCTTGGCCGCATGGCGAACGAGGCCTACGCGACCTTCCGCCATCCGGCGGTGGTGCCGCTGCGCCAGATGTCGCCGCACCAGTTCGTGCTGGAGCTGTTCCACGGTCCGACGCTCGCCTTCAAGGACGTGGCGATGCAGCTGATCTCGCGGCTGATGGACCACGTGCTCGCCAAGCGCGGCCAGCGCACCACCATCGTGGTCGCCACCTCAGGCGACACCGGCGGCGCTGCGGTCGAAGCCTTCGCCGGCCTCGAGAACGTGGATCTCATCGTGCTGTTCCCGCACGGCCGCATCTCCGAGGTGCAGCGGCGGATGATGACGTCCACAGGCGCGGCCAATGTCCATGCGCTGGCCATCGAGGGCAATTTCGACGACTGCCAGGCGCTCGTGAAGGGGATGTTCAACAACCATCGCTTCCGCGATGCGACCTCGCTCTCCGGCGTCAATTCGATCAACTGGGCGCGCATCGTCGCCCAGGTCGTCTACTATTTCACCTCCGCCGTTGCGGTCGGCGCGCCTGCGCGCGCGGTGGACTTCGTCGTGCCGACCGGCAATTTCGGCGACATCTTCGCCGGCTACGTCGCCAAGCGGATGGGACTGCCGGTGCGGACCCTGCGCATCGCCGCCAACGTCAACGACATCCTGGCGCGCACGCTGAAGACCGGGATCTACGAGGTGCGCGAGGTGCACGCGACGGCGTCGCCGTCGATGGACATCCAGATCTCATCGAATTTCGAGCGGCTGCTGTTTGAAGCGGGCCGGCGCGATGCCGCCGGCGTGCGCCGCCTGATGGATTCGCTGAAGCAGTCGGGTCGTTTCGTGCTGCCCGATGCGACGCTGGCCGCGATCCGCGAGGAGTTCGACGCCGGGCGCGCCTACGAGACCGAGACCGCGGCTGCGATCCGCGCCGGCTGGCGCGAGGCAGGCGAGCTGGTCGATCCCCATACGGCGGTGGCGCTCGCCGTCGCCGATCGCGACACCACCGACACGAGGGTGCCGAGCATCGTGCTCTCCACCGCCCATCCGGCCAAATTCCCCGACGCTGTCGAAGCGGCCTGCGGCCAGCGGCCGCAACTGCCGGCCTGGCTCGACGGATTGATGACCAAATCCGAACACATGAAGGTGATGAAGAACGATCAGGCCGAGGTCGAGCGGTTCGTGCTGTCGGTCAGCCGCGCCGCAAAGCAGGGAGTTGCCGGATGAGCGTCGAGATTTCCAAGCTTGCCTCCGGCCTGACCGTCGTCACCGACAAGATGCCCCATCTCGAGACCGCGGCGCTCGGCGTCTGGGCCGGCGTCGGCGGACGCGACGAGAAGCCGAACGAGCACGGCATCTCGCATCTGCTCGAGCACATGGCGTTCAAGGGCACGACGAAACGCTCCTCGCGCGAGATCGTCGAGGAGATCGAGGCGGTCGGCGGCGACCTCAATGCCGGCACCTCGACCGAGACCACGTCCTATTACGCGCGGGTGCTCAAGGCCGACGTGCCGCTCGCGCTCGACGTGCTTGCCGACATCCTCGCCAATCCCGCCTTCGAGCCCGACGAGCTGGAGCGCGAGAAGAACGTCATCGTGCAGGAGATCGGTGCCGCGCAGGATACGCCCGATGACGTCGTGTTCGAGCATCTCAACGAGCTCTGCTACCCCGACCAGCCGATGGGCCGCTCGCTGCTCGGCACGGCGAAGACGCTGCGCGCCTTCAATCGCGATTCGCTGCGGGACTATCTCTCGACGCATTATCGCGGGCCCGACATGGTGGTGGCTGCGGCCGGTGCGGTCGATCACAAGCAAGTGGTCGCTGAGGTCGAGAAGCGCTTCGCAAGTTTTGAGGGGACGCCGGGTCCCAAACCGCAGGCGGCCATGTTCGGCAAGGGTGGTACCAAGGTGGTGCATCGCGAGCTGGAGCAGGCGCATCTGACGCTGGCGCTGGAAGGCGTGCCGCAGAGCGATCCGTCGCTGTTCTCGCTGCAGGTCTTCACCAACATCCTCGGCGGCGGAATGTCGTCGCGCCTGTTCCAGGAGGTGCGCGAGAAGCGCGGTCTCTGCTACTCGATCTATTCGTTCCACGCGCCCTATACCGACACCGGCTTCTTCGGCCTCTACACCGGCACCGATCCGGCCGACGCGCCGGAGATGATGGAGGTCGTGGTCGACATCATGAATGATTCGGTCGAGACGCTGACCGAGGCCGAGATCGCGCGGGCCAAGGCGCAGATGAAGGCGGGCCTGCTGATGGCGCTGGAAAGCTGCTCATCGCGCGCCGAGCAGCTGGCGCGCCACGTGCTGGCCTATGGCCGGCCGCAGACGGTCGAGGAGCTGGTGGCCCGGATCGACGCCGTCAGCGTCGAATCGACCCGGGACGCGGCGCGTGCGCTGCTGTCGCGGAGCCGGCCTGCCGTTGTCGCATTGGGCAGTGGCAGGGGTCTGGACACGGCGGTGTCTTTTGCGGAAGGATTGACGCGGGCACGTGCCAAGGCGCGGCTGCATTAGGAGCCGCGCGCGGGCTGAGCTGCCCCGGGAAGCATCACCATGGCCCTCTTTCGCCTGCCGTCCAGTGGACCCGCCGCCCTCGCGCCGCGCGGTAACGGGCTGTTACTGCGTGCGCCGCAGATGTCGGACTTTCTGCAATGGGCGCATTTGCGCGAAACCAGCCGCGATTACCTGACGCCCTGGGAGCCGATCTGGCCGTCTGACGATCTCACCCGCTCCGGCTTCCGCCGCCGCCTGCGCCGCTATTCCGAGGACATTGCCGCCGACCGTTCCTATCCCTTTCTGATCTTCCGGGAGCTCGATGGCGCCATGGTCGGCGGCATCACGCTGGCCAATGTCCGGCGCGGCATCGTGCAGGCCGGCACCATCGGCTATTGGGTCGGCCAACCCCATGCCCATCGCGGCTACATGACGGCTGCACTGCGGGTGCTCCTGCCGACGCTGTTCGGCGAGCTCAATCTGCACCGGGTCGAGGCCGCCTGCATCCCCACTAATGCGCCGTCGATCCGGGTGCTGGAGAAGTGCGGTTTCTCCCGCGAGGGCCTGGCGCGCCGCTATCTCTGCATCAACGGGGTCTGGCAGGACCATTTGCTGTTCGGCCTGCTGCATGAGGATTTCCGCGGCTGAGCGGCTCGCTTCATTGGGCCAAGTCCCCTGGTCAAGTCCCCTGGCCAAGTCCCCCTTTTTGCTGCCTTGGGTTCGCCGATTTTGGCGATATAACCCGCATGCCCCGGCCGGCGATCGGCCGGACAATTGTCATTGGAGTACGGGCTTTGATGGTGAAGCAGCTTCGGTCATCGCGGAATGTGCTGCGGCGGATGCCGGCGATCGCGCTGGCATTGTCGATGTCGTTCGCGGCGGTTTCGCCGGTGGCCGCCCAGTCCTTGACCGACCGCTTCAAGAGCCTGTTCGGCGGCAAGTCGGATGAGCCGGCCCCGCCCAAGCCCGCGCCTGCGCCTGGCCAGCCGGCGGAAGACGACCTCGATTGCCCGCAGGTGACGGTGCGCGCGGGCGCATCGACCTACGCGGTGGGGGCGGCCGGCAAGCCGGCCGTCGGCAACGAGATCCGCTTCCAGGCCTCGATCACCAAGATGGCGCGCGAATGTTCCCGCAGCAGTGTCGGCATCACGGCCCGGATCGGAATCCAGGGCCGCGTGATCGCCGGTCCCGCCGGCGCGCCCGCCACCGTCGAGGTCCCCTTGCGTGTCGCGGTGGTGCAGGGCGGCGTCGGCGAGAAAGTGATCGCCTCGAAGGCTTACCGGACCACGGTCGAGATGTCGGAAGGCGGCAGCGTGCCCTTCACCTTCATCGTCGAGGATCTGGCTTATCCGACGCCCTCGGCCGCGTCCGCCGATTCCTATGTCTTCTATGTCGGCTTCGACCCGCAGGCGCTCTCGCCCGAGCCGAAGGCGCGGAAGAAGAAGTAGGTAAGCAAGTCGTCACGAAGAACGCTGTCATGCCCCGCGCAGGCGGCGCATCCAGTACGCCGCGGCTTCTCCGTATCTCATTGCTCTCTCTGGAATACTGGATCACCCGCTTTCGCGGGTGATGACACCGTGTTTGTGGATTGCGAAAACAAAAAAGCCGGCGCTCATCGCGCCGGCTTTTTGATTGGTGAAGGAAAAACCCTCAGTTCAGCTTCTGGCGAACCTCGGTGATGCCCTTGGCGAGCAGATCGTCGGCGACCGAGCCCTTGACCGACTGCGACAGGATCGTGGAGGCGGCCTGGACGGCGGCTTCCGCGGCTGCAGCGCGGACATCGGCGAGCGCCTGGGCCTCGGCGAGCGCGATCTTGCTCTCCGCGGTCTTGGTCCGGCGGGCGACGAAGTCTTCCATCTTCGCCTTGGCGTCGGCCGCGATGCGCTCGGCTTCGGCCTTGGCGTTGGCGATGATGTCGGCAGCTTCGCGCTCGGCCGTGGCGCTGCGCGCCTTGTAGTCGGCAAGCACCTTGGCCGCTTCCTGCTTGAGGCGCGTCGCGTCGTCGAGTTCGGCCTTGATGCGGGCGGCACGATGATCCAGCGCCGTCATCGCCGACTTGAAGACCCCGAGATAGGCGAATACGACCATCAGGATCACGAAGGCGATGGCGACCCAGGTTTCAGGATCGAAGAACATCTCGACTAACCTTTCAGGGACGCATCGACCGCGGCATTGACCGACGCGGCGTCGGGAACGACGCCGGTGAGCTGCTGCACGATCTGACCTGCCGCATCGGCCGCGATGCCGCGGACGTTGCTCATGGCGGTGGCGCGGGTCGAGGCGATGGTCTTCTCCGCCCCGGCGAGCTTGGCCGCCAATTGTTCTTCCAGCGTCTTGCGCTCGGCTTCCGCCTGCGCATTCGCCTTGTCGCGGGATTCGTTGCCGATCGCCTGTGCCCGCGTGCGCGCCGAAGCGAGCTCGGTTTCATAGGCCTTCAGCGCCGCGTCGGACTGGTCCTTCAGCTTCTGCGCCTCGGCGAGGTCACCCTCGATCTTGTTCTGACGCGCCTCGATCGCACCGCCGACCTTCGGCAGAGCAAGCTTGGACACGATCACGTAAAGCAGGACGAAGAAGATCGCGAGCGACACCAGCTGTGAAGCGTAGTTGCTGCTCTCGAACGGCGGAAAACCGCCACCGTGGTGACTACCGTCAGCCCCGGTGTGAGCGCCCGCCGCCGGACCTTTTGCGCCGCCATGACTTTCAGCCACGGAGTTCTCCTGTTGCTGTCACACGCGCCGTCCCAATGGAATGGAACGGCGCGAAAAACGTCGTCCTCAGAGCGGAACGAACAGCAGCAGCAGCGCGATCAGCAGCGAGAAAATGCCGAGCGCCTCGGTCACGGCGAAGCCGAAGATCAGGTTGCCGAACTGGCCCTGAGCTGCCGAGGGGTTGCGAACGGCTGCGGCGAGGTAGTTGCCGAAGATCACGCCGACGCCGACGCCCGCGCCGCCCATGCCGATGCATGCGATGCCCGCGCCGATAAGTTTTGCTGCTGCCGGATCCATTTTAGACTCCTTGGAAGAAAGATTGGGTTGTGGGTGGAAATTCCCCGGACCGCTCAGTGTCCCGGATGAATGGCGTCGTTGAGGTAGATGCAGGTCAGGATCGCAAACACATAGGCTTGCAGGAACGCGACCAGAATCTCGAGCGCGTACAGCGCGACCGTGAGAGCCAGCGGCAGCACGCCGCCGACCCAGCCCAGTGCCCCGAGCGAGAAGCCGAGCATGGCGACGAAGCCCGCGAACACCTTCAGCGCGATGTGGCCGGCCAGCATGTTGGCGAACAGACGGACGCTGTGGGAGACCGGCCGCAGGAAGAACGACAGGATCTCGATGAACATCACCAGCGGCAGGATGTAGCCGGGGACGCCGTGGGGCACGAAGATCGAGAAGAATTTCAGACCGTTCTTGGCGACGCCGTAGATCAGGACGGTGAAGAAGACCAGAAGCGCGAGCGCTGCCGTCACGATCAGATGGCTCGAGATCGTGAAGGTGTAGGGGATGATGCCGACCAGGTTCGAGACGCAGATGAACATGAACAGCGAGAAAATCAGCGGGAAGAACTTCATCCCTTCCGCGCCGGCCGTCGAACGGATGGTCGAGGCGACGAATTCGTAGGAGATTTCGGCAACCGACTGCAGACGCCCCGGAACCAGCTGCGTGCCGCTGGCGAGCATCAGGATCGAGATCACCGCCACCGCGACCAGCATGTAGAGCGACGAATTGGTGAAGGCGATCGTGTGATTGCCGATATGGCCCAGGGTGAAGAGAGGCTCGATGTTGAACTGGTGGATCGGGTCGATTTTCATCAGCGCGGCATCTCTTGGTCTGCCGGGCAATGCCGGCGGGTCTCGGTCTGCCGGCCGGGCCGGCCCGTACCGGCAAGGCCGGCACGATCATTCCTCTCCTGGTGCGGATCGGCTAAGACCCACCGCGCCTGTTTTGACCCGCACCCGCCGTTCTCACCACATTCACCACGCCGGCGACGAAGCCAAGCAACAGGAACACGATAAATCCGAAAGGCGACGTCGACAGCAAGCGGTCGAAACCCCAGCCAATCCCCGCTCCGACAACGACCCCGGCGACCAACTCGGAGGATAACCGGAAACCAAGCGCCATCGCCGAAGCTCTGGCCGCTCTGTCTTCACCGTCACCTGCGGGTTGCTCGGTCTTGATTCGTCGGTCCCGGAGTTCGGACAACCGCTGATCAAGTTTTCCGAGCCGTTCGGAAAGCGCAGCTTCCTCGGACGATCTATCGCGATCCCCATTCTCGCCGTGTCCCGTGCCCTGTGTCATGCAACGAAGACCCGAAACGCCGCGGCTGAATGGAAATTGCGCCCGCCACCCTCAAAAGCCGCGCGGACCATACTGATGGCCCATAATCAAGTCAAGCCAAGTCACGATTGCGTCGCTTTCGGTTATGTAGCTGATTTACTTGATGATATTGGCGCGCACAGCAGCGCTGCACACAGCGTGACGCCGCACCGCAGCAGCAGGCCTCAGGATCGGCGAAGGCGGCCGCCCTTTCGCCACGCTGCCGGGATCGAAGACGCCGCCGCGATCGTTGATACGGGGGCGTGTTTTGGGCGGCGGATCGCCTCACCGGGGTGTAGAATTTGCGAGAGGGCCACCTGCACGTCGTGGCGGAGAGCGCGATGAGACTAGTGACGTCATCCACAACATCATGGCTTGCGCTGGCGGCGTTCGCCGCCGCGGTGGCGATCGGCGGCGACCTCGAGGCCGCGCAATCCACGCCCGACAGCGAGAACGGCCGCTACAGCATGACGCCCATCCCCGAGGGCGTGCTGCGGCTCGACACGCGCACCGGCACGGTATCGACCTGTACCAAGAACGGCGCCGGCTGGGCCTGCTACGCGGTGCCCGACGAACGGACCGCGCTCGATGCCGAGATCGGCCGGCTCCAGGCCGAGGTCGAGCGGCTGAAGGGACAGCTCGCGGCCGGACCGACGGTGTCCGGCAAGATCGACGAGGCGCTGCCGAAATCCGACCCGCTGAAGAAAGCGGAGCCCAAGGGCGCCGAGGGCGAGCGCAAGATCGAGATCCCGCTGCCGAGCGACCAGGACGTCGACCGCGTGATGTCGTTTCTGGAAAAGGCCTGGCGGCGGCTGATCGACATCGCCAACCGCGTCCAGAAGGACGTGTCGGGGAAGATTTGAGGACCCCTTCGCGCCATCCATGCGTTGAGGTGCCGTAGTGCCGTAGGGTGGGCAAAGGCGTTCTTACGCCGTGCCCACGATATCTCTACGACCGCGAAGGAAGACGTGGGCACGGCGCTTCGCGCCATTGCCCACCCTACGGCAGCTTTGCAAGTTGAGAGAATTCCATGACACCAGCCAGATCAGTCACCCGCTCGGCGCCATCGTCGGTGCAAGCCAGCACCATCGCATCGTCATTGCTGACCGTGCAGACATCGGGCCACGGCTTCACCGATCTGACCAGCGAGGCTGCAAAATTCATCGCCGAGGTTCACGCGCGCGACGGCGCGCTGACGCTGTTCATCCGCCATACCTCGGCCTCGCTGACGATCCAGGAGAATGCCGATCCGTCCGTGCTCGTCGATCTCACCACGGCACTGTCCCGGCTGGCGCCGGAGAATGCCGGGTGGACCCACGACACCGAAGGACCCGACGACATGCCGGCACATATCAAGACGATGCTGACCGGGGCCTCGCTTCAGGTCCCGGTCTTGAGCGGCAGGCTTGCCCTCGGCACCTGGCAGGCGATCTACTTGATCGAGCACCGCAAGCGCCCGCACCAGCGCGAGGTGGTGCTGCAATTCGTCGGCAGCAATCAGTAAAGCAATTTTAGCGCTCAAAACAAAACCGGCCGCGGATCGCTCCGCGGCCGGCTCATTGTGCTTATCGGTGCTTTCGATCAGGTCGCCTTGATGTCGACGTCCTTGGTCTCGGGCAGGAAGAAGAACCCGATCACGACGGTAATCGATGCGAAGATGACCGGATACCAGAGGCCGGCATAGATATCGCCGGTCGAGGCCACGATGGCGAAGGCGGTCGCGGGCAACAGGCCGCCGAACCAGCCGTTACCGATGTGGTAGGGCAGCGACATCGAGGTGTAGCGGATGCGGGTCGGGAACAGTTCGACCAGCATTGCGGCGATCGGGCCGTACACCATGGTGACGAAGAGCACCAGGATGAACAGCAGCCCGACAACCGCGGCTACCTGCGGACGGAAGATGTCGAACGGATGCGCCATCTTCACGATGCCGGTGTCGCCGGCCTTCGGATAGCCGGCTGCCTGCACCGCGGCGAGAACCGCCGGGTTGCCGTCCTTGGCGTTGGCGTAGGCGACGTCCTTGCCGTTGACCACCACCTTGACGCCCGAGCCGGCCGCGCCCGGCGTGGTCGAGTACTTGACCGACGATTGCGACAGATAAGCGCGTGCGGTGTCGCAAGGTGAGGTGAAGACACGGGTGCCGACCGGGTTGAACAGGTCGCCGCAACCCGCGGGATCCGCCACCACGTCGACCTTGACCGATTCGATCGCCTTTTCCAGCGCCGGGTTGGCGTTGGTGGTGATCATCTTGAAGATCGGGAAGAAGGTCAGCGCCGCGATCAGACAGCCGCCGAGGATGATCGGCTTGCGGCCGATCTTGTCGGACAGGATGCCGAACACGATGAAGAAGCCGGTGCCGAGCAGCAGCGACCAGGCGATCAGCAGGTTGGCGGTGTAACCGTCGACCTTCAGGATCGATTGCAGGAAGAACAGCGCGTAGAACTGGCCGGTGTACCAGACGACGCCCTGGCCCATCACGCCGCCGAGCAGCGCGAGCAGCACGAGCTTGCCGTTCTGCCAGTTGCCGAAGGCTTCGGTCAGCGGCGCCTTCGAGCTCTTCCCCTCGTCCTTCATCTTCTGGAAGATCGGGGATTCATTGAGGCGAAGCCGGATCCAGACCGAGATGCCGAGCAGCAGCACCGAGACCAGGAACGGGATGCGCCAGCCCCACGCCGCGAAGTCGGTCTCGCCGAGGGCGCTACGGGTGAACAGGATCACCAGCAGCGACAGGAACAGGCCGAGCGTCGCGGTGGTCTGAATGAAGGAGGTGTAGTAGCCGCGCTTGCCGTTCGGAGCATGTTCCGCGACGTAGGTCGCCGCGCCGCCATACTCACCGCCGAGCGCCAGGCCCTGGGCGAGGCGCAGCGCGATCAGGATGATCGGAGCCGCGATGCCGATGGTCGCCGCGTTCGGCAGCAGGCCGACGATGAAGGTCGACAGACCCATGATCAGGATGGTGACGAGGAAGGTGTATTTGCGGCCGACGATATCGCCGACGCGGCCGAACACGATCGCGCCGAACGGACGCACCAGGAAGCCGGCTGCGAATGCCAGCAGCGCGAAGATGTCGCGGGTTGCCGGCGGATAGGCCGAGAAGAACTGCGCGCCGATGATGCCGGCCAGCGAACCGTAGAGGTAGAAATCGTACCACTCGAAGACGGTACCGAGCGATGAGGCGAGAATGACGAACCGTTCGTCCTTCGTCATCCCTCCCGCGCCTGCTTGAGATACGGCCATTGTCGACATATTGAGTCGCTCCCCGAATTGCGTTTCCTCGCGCCCCAGACGTCCGGACATGCCGGATCAACCCAGGTCTTGCCCGCAAGGTAACATCGGCGTGAAACCCGCCCCAATACGACTTTCGGCCTTGCGCACTGACGCGTAGCTGACGCCCGGTATCGGGCACCGGCGCGCCGCCAAGTAAGGCTTCCGGATTAACCCCTTTGCAGCAAAGGGATAATGTGCACTTGCATGCCACGGCCGCTCGGGGAAGAATTGATACATCCGGGATCTGTCCGCCGGCCCGCGAACGACAGCAAGAGAACGATGAACGCTCCCTCGACCCATCTCGTCATCGCCGATGACCATCCTCTTTTCCGCGACGCGCTGCGACAGGCGGTGGCCGGCGTCCTGACCTCGGCCAGGATCGACGAGGCCGGATCGTTCGAGGATCTGACCAAGCTCCTGGAACAGACCTCGGATGTCGACCTGATCCTGCTCGACCTCTCGATGCCCGGGATCTCAGGCTTTTCCGGCCTGATCTATCTGCGTGCGCAATATCCGGCGATTCCGGTGGTGATCGTCTCGGCGTCCGACGACAGCGCCACGATCCGCCGCTCGCTCGATTTCGGCGCCTCCGGCTTCATTCCCAAGCGATTCGGCGTCGAGACCCTGCGCGACGCCATCCTCAAGGTGATGGAGGGCGACGTCTGGGTTCCCGCCGATACCGATTTGTCGGCTGCGGCCGACCCCGACATGACGCGGCTGCGCGATCGCCTGGTGACGCTGACGCCGCAGCAGGTCCGGGTCCTGATGATGCTGTCGGAGGGCCTCCTCAACAAGCAGATCGCCTATGAGCTCGGGGTCTCCGAGGCCACCATCAAGGCGCATGTCTCGGCGATCCTGCAAAAGCTCGGCGTCGAGAGCCGGACGCAGGCGGTGATCGCGGCCGCCAAGATCGCCGGCGGCCAGTGGAAGCAGGGCACGCCGACGGGGTGAGCCCGCTACAGCGTCTTCAGGAGCGCATCGGCGGCCCTGATATCTTCAGTCTCGGAGCCTGCAGCGAAACCTTCGCGTGCCGATTGAAGTAATCGCCTGGCTTCCTTGCCGCGGCGCCGGTGGGCAAGAAGCTGCGCCAGATCGATTGCTGCGCGCAGTTCCCACGCTTTGGCGCCCTTCGCGCGGCTGAGTTCCAGCGCCTGCACCAGACAGGACTCCGCTTCCTCGATGTGCGACTCTGGGAGGTGCGATAGGACCTTGCCTTTCATGCGCAACAGCTCGGGCATGTAGAGGTGATCGCCGCTCTGCTCGACGAGTCGGATCGCGTCGTCGATCAGCTGTGCGCTCTGCTCGATCTGGCCGAGCGCCAACAATCCCTGAACCAGCGCGATGTTGAACGTCGTGGTCAGCAGCTCGTAGCCGGCATCGTGGAGCTCACGCAGGCAAGTCCTGATCGTCTCGACGCCACCGGCCGCATCGCCGCGCCGGATCGCCAGCTCGCCTTTGACGCCGCGGCCGACGGCGAGATAAGGCCCCATCGAGCGCGACGTCGCATGCGCGATGAAGCGGTCGATATTCGCGTCCGCACCGTCAAGGTCTCCGCTCCAGAGATCAATCGCGACCGTCCAGATCAGCGCAATGCAGAGCGTGATCGGGTGATCCATCTGCGCGGCCTCGGTGACCGTCTGTCGCGCCAGTTGCAGCGCATCCGCGGGCCGGCCCTGCAGCCAGAGCTCGCGAGCAAGCGTGATGCCAGCCCGGTTGCGATGATCGAAGCCGTGGACGGTGCTGATTCGCTCCGTGCCCGGTCCCTGCCAGGCGACCTCCAGCATCTTCAGCGCGTCGCGATGCTCGCCTGCCAGATGCAGCGAGACGCCGAGGAGGGAATGGGCGAGGGCGATCGAGGCGGGATCGCCCAGCGACCTCGCAACCCCGAGGCTCTGCTGCGCATAGCCGAGCGCGGCGTCGAACTCTCCCATCCGCTCGTGAAAGATATGCATCCGGCCGAGCAGCTGGAGCTGGTTGATCTCGTCGCCGCGCGCTTCGGCGATCGCAAGGCTCCGGCTCAGGGCGCTACGCGCCGCTTCGCTGCCGCCGCGGGTGAACATCAAGGTCAGTCCGAGGGCGGCCTGGATGTGCATTTCCTCGGCGCTGCCGCGCGAGGAGGGGTCCATCGCCAGCAGCGCCCGTTCCGACCAGCGCCGGCATTCGATCAACAAGGACATCGCCAGGAAGATCGGCGCCGCCGCAGCGGTGAGCGCAATGCCGATGCCGAGATCACCGCCTGTCCCGAAGCACCAGTCGAGCGCGGCGCGCACATTGTGAAGCGCGGAGAAGTGCGCAGCTCGTTCGTCCGCGCTCGGCACCGTGGCCCAAGTCATGCCGACCTGTTCCAGCCATCGCCGGTAGTAAGTCGCGTGGCGGGCGGCGAGAGCCGCGTCGTCGGGCTCGATCTCGAACAGATAGGCGCGCGTCGTGTCGAGCAGGCGGTAGCGCATCATGGCGCCGATGGGGCGCGGCGCGACCATCGATTTGGCCACGAGACTGTCGACGGCGTCGAACAGTCGGGCGTGGTCGACGCGCTCGTCCGGCACGACCTCGAGCGCGGCGTCGATGGTGAAGTGCCCGGCGAAGACCGCAAGCCTGCGCAGCACGAGGCGTTCGAGCTCCGACAGCAGTCCGTAGCTCCAGTCGAGCGTGGCCTGCAAAGTCTTCTGCCGGGGCGGCGCCGTTCGCTGGCCTTGCCAGAGCAGATTGAGGCGCTCGTCGAGCAGTGCGGCCGTCTGCTCCAGGCCGTAGGCTTCGACCCGGCCGGCGGCGAGTTCGATCGCCAGCGCCATGCCGTCGAGCTTGCGGCAGATCCTCGCGATGATCGCGGCATTGGCGTCATCGAGACTGATCTGCGCGCCGCTGGCCGTGGCACGTTCGAGGAACAGTTGCAGCGCCGGATAGGTCTGCGCTGCGGCGACCGTCAGTCCGGAGCCGTCGGGCGGAACGGCAAGCGGCGCCAATCGATAGACCTGCTCGCCCTCGACGCGCAGCGCTTCGCGGCTGGTCGCGAGGATATGGACATGCGGCGCCGCCTGGAAGATGTCGGCCGCCAGCGGGGCGGCGGTCGCGATGACATGTTCGCAATTGTCGAGAACCAGCAGCATCCGCTTGTCCCTGACATGCGCGAGCAGCGCGGGCAGGGGATCGTCGGTCTCGGCCGGCAAGCCCAGCATCAGCAGGATCGAGGTGATCACGAGATCGGGATCGCTGAGCGCGGCGAGATCAACAAAGTGCGCTGCGTCGGAGAAAGTCTCGAGCAGGTCGTGGGCGATCGCCACTGCGACCGCCGTCTTGCCGACGCCGCCGGGACCGACGATCGTGACAAAGCGCGAGGCGATGAGCTTGTCGGAGACGGCGGCGATCTCATCGTCGCGCCCGACCATCCGCTGCAACCGGTTCGGCAGTTTTACCGGCGGCAATTCCAGCCGCGGCGCGGGGTGCTGGGCTGCCGCAATGCCTGTTTGCGAAATCGGCGCTGCGAGTTGCGAAATCGGTGCCACGAAGCAATAGCCGCGGCCGGAGAGCGTCGTGATGTAGCGGGCGCCGTCCTTGCCGTCGCCGAGCGCCTTGCGCAGCGCTGCGACGTGAAAGCGCAGATTGGCCTCCTCGACGGTGATGCCGGGCCACACCAGCGCCATCAGGTCCCATTTGCCGACGACCTGGTTCGGTCGCGACATCAGCGCCATCAGCGTGTCGAACGCTTTCGCGCCGAGCGGCAACGCGACGCCATCGCGCACCACGAGCCGTTCATGCGGCGTCACGGAGAATGGCCCGAACGATAAAGTTCCCGTTGCGGCGCTGGCCGGCTCTGTCATGGCAAATCTCGGGTCCCTTCGACAGGACCCGATAGCCAGATGATCGCGATCCGGCAAGGCCGCCGCTGCATCGGCATCAGACCGCGGGTGCAGGCCTTGTTAAGCGCGCGAGGTCTGACCTCACAACTTCTCACAACTCCCAACGGGTGTCCTGCACCGGCCACTGCTAGTCAGTTGCGCAACGGAAAGGACAGCTCCATGACGCAGGCGGCAAAAATACTCTACACGGCCAAGACCCACACGAGCGGCGGGCGAGGCGACGGCATATCGCGCAGCTCCGACGGCCGCCTCGACGTCAAGCTGTCGCCGCCGGGCGCCGCAGGCATAGGCACCAATCCCGAGCAATTGTTCGCCGCCGGCTGGTCGGCCTGCTTCGAAGGCGCGATGGAGATCGCGGCGCGCAAGCGGAAGATCGAGCTCCCCAGGAAATGCGCGATCGATGCGGAAATCGATCTCGTGCTCGACGAGGGCGCCTATTCGCTCCGGGCGCGCCTCAATGTCAGCCTGCCGGGCCTCGACCCCGAGACCGCGCGCGGCATCATCGATGACGCGCATCAGACCTGCCCCTATTCCAAGGCCGTTCGCGGCAACGTCGACGTCACGGTCGCGCTGATCTGACGCACCATCACCAACCATCAAAAAAAGGTAGCACCACCATGAAGCAGATCATCGACCAGCATCGCCGCCAGTTCTTTGGCGTCGCCGCCGGAAGCATCGCCGTCGGCCTCGGCGTGATCGACCTCGCGCGCGCTGAGACCGAAGCGCCGAAATCGTCCGCATCGACTGCGTCCTTCGGCACGATCAAGCAGATCGATGCCGGCGTCCTCGATGTCGGCTATGCCGAGGCGGGTCCTTCGAACGGTCCCGTGGCGATCCTGCTGCACGGCTGGCCCTACGACATTCACGCCTTCGTCGACGTCGCGCCGATCCTGGCCAAGGCCGGCTATCGCGTGATCATCCCTCACTTGCGCGGCTACGGCACGACGCATTTCCTTTCCAGCGAGACGCCGCGCAACGGCGAGCCTGCCGCGATGGCGGCCGACGTCATCGCGCTGATGGACAAGCTCGATATCAAGAAGGCGGTCGTCGCCGGCTTCGATTGGGGCGCGCGCACCGCCGACATCATCGCCGCGCTGTGGCCGGAGCGCTGCCGCGCGCTGGTATCGGTCAGCGGTTATCTGATCTCCAGCCAGGCCGCCGGCAACGCGCCGCTGCCGCCGCAGGCCGAACTGCAATGGTGGTACCAGTTCTATTTCGCGACCGAGCGCGGCCGTGCCGGATACGAGAAGTACACGCATGATTTCGCCAGGCTGATCTGGAAGCTCGCCTCACCGCAATGGAAGTTCGACGACGCCACCTTCAATCGAAGTGCGGCGGCGCTGGACAACAAGGATCATGTCGCGATCACGATCCACAACTACCGTTGGCGGCTCGGGCTCCCCCAGGGCGAGGCGAAATACGAGCATCTCGAAAAGAAGCTGGCCGCAGCTCCCGTCATCGACGTGCCGACGATCACGATGGAGGGCGATGCCAACGGTGCGCCGCATCCCGACCCCAGCGCCTATGCCAAGAAGTTCTCGGGCCGATACGAGTTTCGCCTGATCACCGGCGGCATCGGCCACAATTTGCCGCAGGAAGCACCGCAAGCCTTTGCCAAGGCCGTCATCGACGCCGACGGCGCCTGAGCACCTGTCAGCACCTCGGTCCAGCCGGGCTGGACCGAGGATCGCCCATTGAACCCAGCTTGATGAATGGTCATGACGCCAGCCGAACCTGAAAAGAAAAAATCTCCTTACGCCGCGATGATCGTGCTCGCCGTGGTCCTCCTCGTCGTGCTCCTGACCTGCGTGCCGTATCTCGTCACGATCGCTTCCGCGGAGGGGCCGGCGGCACGCGACACGGCGGACGCCTCGCCAATCTTCGGCGTCACAATTCCGCCGGGCTACAAGCAGTGGGAGCTGATCGCGCCGGCCGAAGAGGCGGCGCCGCTCGACGAGCTTCGCGCTGTGGTCGGCAACCAGACTGCAATCGACGCGTATCAAGCCGGCAAGCTGCCGTTCCCCGACGGCACCATTCTGGTCAAGCGCGCCTGGAAGCGGAAGCAGTCACCTGAGTTTGCGTCCGCGACCATTCCCGGTGCCGCCACCACGGTCCAGGTGATGGTCAAGGATTCCAAGAAATATGCCGCGACGGGCGGCTGGGGTTTCGGCCGATTCATCAACGGCAAGCCGGTCGACGAGGCCCAGCACCGCACCTGCTTTGCCTGCCATGAGGCGCGGGCCAAGAGCCGCGATTACGTCTTCACGCGGCTGGCGCCTTAAGGTCATCTGGAGATCGAGATGTCGAAGACATGGTTCGTCAGCGGCGCCTCGCGGGGTCTTGGTCGCGCCAACGTGGAAGCTGCGCTCGCGGCGGGAGATCGCGTGCTTGCTTCGGCCCGGGACCCCAAGCCGCTCGAACCGTCGCTTGCGCGCTTCGGCGAAACGCTTCAGCTTGCATCGCTGGACGTGACCGACGAGGCGGCAGCGCACGCGGCCATCGGACTTGCCGTGAAGACGTTCGGCGGCATCGATGTGGTGGTGAACAATGCCGGTTACGGCGACCTCGGATCGGTCGAGGACACCAGCCTGGATTCGTTCCGTCAGCAGATCGAGGCCAACCTGATCGGCACCATCATCGTCACCAAGGCGGCGATCCCCGTGCTGCGCCGCCAGGGCCATGGGCACATCGTGCAGGTCTCGTCCGTCGGCGGCCGCATCGGTGCGCCGGCACGCGCCGCCTATTCGGCGGCGAAATGGGGGATCGAAGGTTTTTCGGAATCGCTGGCGCGCGAGATGGCGCTGATCGGCGTGCGTGTGACGATCGTCGAGCCCGGCGGATTCAGGACGGGCTTTGCCCAGGCCGCGCATGCGACGGGCGAAGGACGCCCGGAGTACGACGCCGTCGTCGGCGCTGCGGTCAGGATGCAGCGCGATTAAGGCCGACAACGAGGCCATCGTGGCGAAGCTGCGGGACAGCCATAAGGTGATGACGGTGCGCCGGGCCGGCGTCGCCAGGGGCCAATGCATCCGCGTGACGCCGTCGCTCTTTACCGATGAGGCCGATCTCGACCGCCTCGTCGAGGCGCTGGCGGTCGTCACGGGGACGAAGACGGGGTGAGGCGGAGGCGGCTGGCAAACCAGATTTGAGCGCAGTCTCGTGCAGCCATCCTTCGAGACGCCCGCTTAGGCGGGCTCTCAGAAGAACGCGGAGCGCCTCAGATCACGCCTTGCCACATGAGCTGTTGCTCTGATGCAAGCTGGCGACATCGGCACGGCCTTGGCTTTCCGCGACCTGGATCAACGTGATTGCACCCGGCGTGATGATTCCCATCTGTGGCTGGGCGGAGAGGTAGGTGGTGCTGCCGGCGCGCAGATCGAGGCTCACTTTCTCGCTTCCCTGTCCGAACAGATTGCTGCTCAGCGGAAGATTATTGACCGCAACCTCGTGGCGGCCCGGAGGCAGGTCGCAGGCCAAGAAACCTGCAGCCTGACTGCCTCCAACGGAGCGTCCATCGACCGAATAGCTTGGTTGGATCGCGAAACCCAGAGCGGATGAGCGATAGACCACCAGTCGCGCAGTATTTGCCTTGACGTTATCCGTCAGAGCCGTGCTGCCCATCGGCCCTGACGCACACCCCGCAAGCAGGAAAGCCGCAACGAAAATCCCCGGACGCAAGCCCATTCCAACCCCCTGATTCAGTCCAACAGTCCCCGGGGGATCATTGGCGGGGGTGGTGGACGAAGTCAATCGCGACTTCTGGTCGTGCCGCGCCAGCTCATGTCACCGCCACCCCAGCGCCGGTGCGACGTGCTTCAGGATCGCCTCGATCGCATGCGCGCAGTAATCGACACCTAACTGGTTCGGGATCGTCAACAGCAGCGTGTCTGCCTCCGCGATCGCCTCGTCCTGGCGTAGCTGCTCGATCAGCGCATCGGGCTCGGCGGCATAACTCCGGCCGAAGATCGCCCGGGTCTGCGGGTCGATGAAGCCGATCTGGTCCTCGCCTCCGCGCTCCCGGCCGAAATAGGCGCGGTCGCGATCGTCGATCAGTGCAAAGATGCTGCGGCTGACGGAGACGCGAGGCTCGCGGCTGTGGCCGGCCTCTTTCCACGCCGTGCGATAGGCACGGATTTGCGCGGCCTGCTGCACGTGGAAGGCTTCGCCGGTCTCGTCGTTCTTCAGCGTCGAGCTCTGCAGATTCATGCCGAGCTTTGCCGCCCACACCGCGGTGGCGTTCGAGCCGGCGCCCCACCAGATCCGTTCGCGCAGGCCCTGTGCATGCGGCTCCAGGCGCAGCAGTCCCGGCGGGTTGGGAAACATCGGCTGCGGATTGGGCTCGGCAAAACCTTCACCCCGGAGCAGGTCGAGAAACACCTCCGCATGGCGCCGGCCCATGTCCGCATCGCTCTGGCCCTCGGCCGGGCGATAACCGAAGTAGCGCCAGCCGTCGATCACCTGCTCGGGCGAGCCGCGGCTGATGCCGAGCTGCAGCCGGCCGCCGGCGATGAGATCGGCGCTTCCGGCGTCCTCCACCATGTAGAGCGGGTTCTCATAGCGCATGTCGATCACGGCGGTGCCGATCTCGATCCTGCTGGTTTTGGCGCCGACCGCCGCGAGCAGCGGAAAGGGCGAGGCCAGCTGGCGTGCGAAATGATGCACGCGGAAATAGGCGCCGTCCGCGCCCAGTTGCTCGGCCGCGACCGCAAGCTCGATCGATTGCAGCAGCGTGTCCGCCGCCGAGCGGGTCTGCGATTGCGGCGAGGGGGTCCAATGTCCGAAGGAGAGGAAGCTGATATTCTTCATGAGGGCTAGGTATGCATGACCGGAAGAATTTGCGAGACATTGGCCGAGGGAAAAATGGCGGCAAGGCGTGTGCCCGTAAGTGCTTCCAGGAGGAAGCAGGCCCCGCTTCGCATCACGACGTCAGGTCGTTCGACTTTGATCTGCCATGCCCGGAAGCGGCCTCAGATTTCGCAACCGGTCAAATTCAATGCCTTGAGCAGGCCACCGAACGCCTTGAGTCGACAGGGCTCGGGCTCGCTGGCGGCCTTTGCACGCTGAACATTGGCAGTTCGCTTGGCAACAATTGCCTTTGGCTTCGGCTTGGGACGTTCGGCGGTCGCGATCGTCTTCGCATCGCGCCGATGACGGACGATCGGTTCCGGCGCGGTCGACCCGACTTGGATGTCTTGCGGAGCAACGGGGTTATCGACCGGAGCAACCTGTGTCGGCATCGCGCTGCTCACAGCGGCAACCTCGAGGCGATCGGCCTTCGGCAACGCGTCATGTGACGCAGAGACGCTTGCGCTCTGCTCGGCAAGCGGCGGGGCGATCGCGACGGCGCGACGCGGTGGAGCGCTCAGCTCCATTGCCGACAGCACGCCTGCGCTCAACAGGATGAGGAGGCCCAACAACGCCATTTTCAGCATAAAGCGCCTCTAACTCGGGTTAGTGCCGCTGAAAATTCTCCGCGCCAATAAGGCAACTTGTCGGCGGCAGCCGGCGTGCGGCCAACCATTTGCCAACAGGGTTAACGTCGGTGATGCGTCTGCAGCCGCTGAGAATGCCACCGCTCACGTCGGTGAGCAGACCGTACTCCGTCGTCGGAACACGGTCTGTTAGCGGCTTCGAACTGAGCACCGAGAGAGCCATCGTCATGTCTGCTGTTCGAGGGTAGCCGACACGGCCTGACCGATTGGGCGACCGCCGCTTTTGACCCAAAGCGGACATCGCCCTAGTCGATAGGCGCTCAACATGCTTTGATGAGCCCCAAAGCGAACGCCGGGCAAGCAAATGCGGTACCTAGTGTTGGGCGCTGGAGGCACCGGTGGCTATTTCGGCGGCCGCCTCGCCGAGAGTGGGGCTGATGTTACGTTTCTCGTCCGCGATGGACGTCGCAAGACCCTTTCTGAGCAAGGGTTGCGGATCGAGAGCCAATTCGGGGACGCACAACTAGTAGTCAAAACGGTGGTCGCGGCGGAGGTGGCGCCGGTTTATGACGCGGTGATCCTGACCTGTAAGGCATATGATCTCGATACTGCAGTCGCGGCAATCGCGCCCGCCGTAGCATCTAACGGCTATGTCCTTCCATTCTTGAACGGCATTGCGCATATCGACGTGCTGAATGAGAAATTTGGCCGGCACCGAGTGCTTGGTGGCACGGCAAAAATACAGGCGACGATCTTGCCTGATGGTGCGATCCGGCAGTTCAACGACTGGCGAACGCTTACCTTTGGCGAGCAATCGGGGGAGATGACGGAACGCGTGAGAGAATTGGCCACGCTGTTCGACACTGCGAAGGGCGTGGAGGTCCTCGCGGTCGCCGATATCGTTCAACGAATGTGGGAAAAGCTGGTCCATCTCTCGACTGCAGCCGCCATGACCTGCCTCATGCGGGCAAATGTCGGCGAGATTATTCGCACCCCATATGGCCGGGACCTTTTTCTCGACCAGCTTCATTGCGGCGCTGCCATCGCTGCGGCCAACGGGCACGCGCCCAGCGCGGCCTTCATGAAATCGTGGGAGGACACGTTCTCCCAGCAGGACTCTATGTACTCCACGTCGATGTTACGCGACATCGAACGTGGCGGGCAGACCGAGGTGGAGCACATCCTCGGCTTCATGCTTGGCAAGGCGGAGAAGGCGAAGATACCGTGCAACACGCTGTTGCTCGCCTACACCAACGTCAAGGCTTTCGAGCAACGGCGCGCCGCAGGGCGCTTGTCCTGATTGCTTTACCGATGTCCGGTTTTGGCCCTTAGCTGACCAATCTCGGCATGTTGCGTGATGGCAGCCTCTGACCCAAAGTGGACCTTTGGCAGTCAAATAATATGCTTCCGAGCCTCTTTGACCTAGCTCAATGGATCGTCTGGTCTTAGCCGATCAATAAGGCCATGAAACCTCCGTCCGAAGAACCGCCCCCGGATAAAGATGAGCCCCGGAGCGTGGAAGCGCGACGGATCATAGAGGACTATGCGAACGCCCTACGGGAGATCATCAAGAAGCTGCGCAAGCTTCTGAATTAGAGGCAGCCGCACTGTCATACTGCGGGGTCTGTTCTTTTATCTGGTGCAACCCTTCCATTGGTGACACGTTAAGAACCATCACCGAACGGATCGTGGCTTTTATCGGTGATGAGAACGCCGGTAGCGCTCCCGCCTTCCTCTCACGGAAAGGAGCCGCGCCGTGCAAAGGCGACGCCGTTTCAAACAAACCAAATCCCTCGAAGAGCGCCTTGCCGAAGAAGCGAAGGAGCTGCACACCGTGGCCGCAACGCTTCCACCCGGCCCCACGCGGGACGCGGTGCTGCGGAAGGCCCGGCAGGACGAAACTGCCGCGCACATGACCGAGTGGCTTAATTCGCCCGGCCTCAAGCCGCCGACCTAAGCCCGTTCTTGTGCGTAAAGAGCTGGTCGAGAAATGCCGCACGAGGGCGGAGCAATGCCGCTTGAATGCCAAGTACGCACGGAGCGACTTTGATGAAGCTGCGTGGCTGGACCTCGCTGACGACTGGACAAAGCTAGCGGAAGCCTTCGAACATGAGGACGATCCCAAGTGGACGAACTAAGGGGCCAGCTGAGGGCCTGCTTAAGCGAGCCAGGATTGCTGAGACCGGCGCGCATCTAAGCGATTGGTTGACCTCGCCGGCTTGCACCCACCCAAGTAAGGGCTTCGGGAAAACTGTCCAGTTTGATACTTAGCGACATTGACAGAGCACGCGGTGATTCGATGCTCCAAATGATTTTGATAATGTTCGGGGTCGGGACCGTGCTGGTCGGCAGCATAGTCCTCATATTCGAGTGGCGCGCGCTGGTAGGTTATTGGCGCTTGATGAGGCGTTAACCCGCAAATCTCCCAATGGACGTGAAGTAAGACCGGACAGAGGCCGCCGAGCTAAGCTTGACCTGTGCGCGCGAGGGCGGCAGAGCGCGCAGGCAGAACGCTTTCATACATTTCCTTTCCAGATCAGCCATCGGTAGACGCCGAACACGTTGATAAGTGTCACCACCACGTTTTGCACCATCAGCGCATATTCCGCTGTTAGATAGCCGACGACGATCCAGATCACCGATGCACCGCTCAGTACGACGAAGGCCCAGCCGGTAATGAGTGGCCGCGCCCGGGCAGCTAGGATCAGCCCGGCGCCGATCGTGCCGACTGTCGCCACCCAACGCAGGATTTCATCCATGACGCGTGTGCTCCCCGAAAGCCGACGTCGGAGCGTCGCTCCGCGATTTGCCAATACGGACGCAGTCACAGGCAGGCCGCCGGAGCGGAACTTTCCGTCTCGTGCGCCGACCACCATGCGACCCCCGCCCGAGCGACTTGGCCCCACAGTGGCGGCGGAAGGTCAGGGCACCACTGTGGTGATCCCGTGCGGTATCAACTCCGCTGCGCCGAAATCGGAAGCTCCTTTTTTTCTCATCCCCGAACCGCGTTTCCATCAATCGGCGTGCTGGCACATTGCCCCGGGCTGCCGAAATGAAATCTGAGCCAAGGACTTTTCTGCGCAACGAGCTGATCGAATGAGCGCGACTTCCGCTGTTGGCCCTTGGTGGACCTTGTCGTTCAGCCCGCCGAACGTCTGCTATTGACCCATAGCTGACCTTGGCTGTAGCGGCATGCCAGTACGACTGCTCGAACTTCGTCGGCTCCCCCTGGCTGTCTCCACCGTTCTGCGAATCAAGAGAACGTTGGACGGCGCCGAGATCGATACGATCATTCGGGATGTGCTGCCGCGGAAAGCGCTAGAGAAGGAGCGTCTGAGGCGGAAGCGGTGGCAAGCCACCGTCGATAACGCGAAGGCGTTCACCCGGTGTAGGTTGGCAAGCAACCATTTGGGTCACCAGACTCTGGATGCGTTCATCAATCCGTTCTATGCATTTTCTCTGTCGCGAACTCGGGGTAGGATTCAGATTGCGATCACTTCGTAATGGGGTGCGTCGAAGGTCTTCTCGTTGCGCAAGATGCTCCATGCTATCCGCGCCAGCTTGTTGGCCAGGGCCGTTGCCAGCTTATTGCGGTGCAGCCGTGGAGCTGCGTTCTGCAGCCATGTTCCGAAGCTGAAGCGATCCCAATTGTGCGGGCGCATCAGGATGACGTTTGAAGCCTGGATGAACAGGGTCCTGAGATACTTGCTCCCGCGCTTGGAGATGCGTCCCAGAATAGACCGGGCTCCAGCGTATGGAGGCGCCCTTAACGCGGGCATCGTCTTGCGTTAAATCAAAGGCGGCCCAATCACGATCCATTATGGTGTGTAGCCAACGAAGCAATATGTCGCAGAGACTAGTCGTGCCCCGAAGGATCACCGATTTAACGAGGATCAGGCGCTAAAAAACCTCAAAAAAAGTTTCAATGTTGGAACCTAATTTTGGGGGTCTTCTCCTGAAGGGAGCAAGATATGAAACCGTCTAGTGATACGCTGGCGCAGATGTCCATCGAGGAGCTTTGGGATCTCTACCGCCAGACCGAGGCCATACTCCCAGCAAAACTCGCGGCGAAACAAAAGACGCTAGAGGAGCGGTTGGCTAAGCTCGGCGGCGCCGTTGCGCCGCATACCGTTCGCGCCCGACGGCGCTATCCCAAGGTTCTTCCAAAGTATCGAAACCCGTCAAATAGATCGGAGACTTGGGCCGGGCGCGGTAAGCAGCCTCGCTGGGTAACAAACCGGTTGAAGTCCGGAAAACGGATCGATGACTTACGTATCGACCGGGCCGCGATGTAGCCGGTTCAGTGCCGGCGTCTGATTTCGGCTCTCCTAACTTGCACTCGGAGTGCTTGCACTTCGCTCCAGATTTTTTCGAGGTCGGGGATTGATGCGCGCTTTCGTTTCAGCCTCTCAAGCTCAGCAGCCAGGATCAGTAGGTCCGGCGTAACACGCTTCTGCTTCTTTGAAGTCCGGACCTTTCGTCCCATCTTGGAACAACTCCGCACGCACTAATCGGGCCCCCCGCGCCGTAGCAAGTATTGTGCCGTGTCATGCACACCGCGAGGGCACCCTTTGTCGTCGTCTCTCTGTCCAGCACGTCGTTTTCGGGCTGCTCGTTGGTTAATTCTCGCCAAGAGCAATGACGGGAAGAAGTTAATTACCGGATTAGTCCAATTTAATTATTGAAAATATTAAACATTATAAAGCGCGGCGACACCCGACAAATTTTTGGGCCAAGAGGTGCGCGCCCCGCACGTGCCCTAATTGCCTAACTCGTTCTCCGTATGGAGTTGGCATGGATCGGGAATACCTTGACACGTTGTATTGTGAGCGCTGCACACGGAGGTCGATCAGATCCTCGGGGCGAGACTCCTTGCAGAAAAGCGCGAGCTCGAAAAGCGGCTCGATCAGCTCGGCCTAGGAGAGCAAATTCGAACGAACCCTCGAAGAATTCCCGATCGAGCGCTAGGGACGCGAAAACCAGGTCTGTTATATTTAGTGATTGAACTCGATTAACGTATTTAATTTATTAGAGTGGAAGACAGTTTAATTGCGATAGCCATGAGGAGGCGCCATGTCCTCATGCCGAACACGACTACCGGCGCGAGTTTTTGAAGACCTGCGGAAAATTCGTCGCTGTAATGACTCCTGCCTTGACCATGCTGCTGTCGACATCAACTCGGTCGCGGCGTGTGGCAGGGAGGGCGCGGGGTCCCACGAACGCCATCATCACAAACACGGTGAAGATTAGCTGAGGGTCGCCGACGGGGCGCGGCTTACGGCTCTATCTTTTCTCGCGACGAAGTCGGTGGGGAACGTGTGGAGGTTCGAACCCTAGGTACGTCGCCACGCGGAGGAACCCGGCCATGAGTGGTCTCCATCATCTCCAGACTTCCCCGTCGCCCCCCCCGGGCCGATCTCTTCAAATCGGCCGAGGTGCCGGCGGCCAATCCCTGGGCGGATGCGGCGGCCGCTGCTCTTCTTCGTCACCGTTTCGAAGCGCTCGCTTCTCAGCTCGCGGACCTGGAAGCGCTTCGCGAACGAGTGCTTGAGGCTGAGCAGAAGCTCAACCCGAGTTTCATCTGATGCAAAGCTGGGCCGGGCAGCAGCAAGCGCCGCTCAGCGCTCAATGAACTCGGCCGCCTTCAGCTTCCGGTGACCTATTGGCCTCTGAAGAGTGCTACCGCGCCAAAGAGTAGGGCGCATTGGAGGCAGATATGCTCACGTCGGTGATCAAGTCTACGGTCATAGCAACGTTGTTGATCACCCTGATTACCCCGCCGGTCACCCAGGCCTTTGGCCACGGGAGTGGTGGTGGCGGCGGTGGCGGTGGT
>NZ_PTFE01000078.1:0-39444 GCF_002936975.1 Bradyrhizobium sp. AC87j1 | reverse complement strand
ATTGGCGCCGGCGCCCTTCGGCATCAGCGCTTCCACAAAGCTCGGCTGTCCTGTCCGCTTCACCGCCATCGATACCTCCAAGGCTTTGACCTAGGGAATCACAACTGGCGGATTACGCAACAGGCCCCTTGCGGGAGAAGGTGGCGCGAAGCGCCGGATGAGGGGTATGCCTCCGCGAATTCAAGCAAAAGTTGGACTCGCGGATAGAACCCCTCACCCGTCTCGCCGCTTCGCGGCGATCCACCCTCTCCCGCAAGGGGAGAGGGTAAGAGAGACGGGCCATGTTTTCGTCGCTCGGCCGTGCTATGAGCCGCCATGCTCGACACCGTCCAACATCATTCGCAGCCGCAAGCCGGCGTGCCGCAGAACCATCTCGCCGAAGAGTTCGTCGAGACGCTGCGGCTGGCCGTGCCGATGATGCTGACGCAGCTCGGGCAGATCGCGATGATCACGACCGATCTCGCGCTGATCGGGCGGCTTGGCGAGGATGCGGTGGCCGCGGCGGCGCTGGCGCACACCGTCTATTTCGTCAGCTTCACCTTCGGGCTCGGATTGATGGCCGCGGTGTCGCCACTGGCCGCGCAGGCGTTTGGCGCCGGAGATGTCAGGCTGATCCGCCGCTCCTTGCGCGTCGGCCTGTGGGTCGCGCTGCTGATCTCGCTGCCGATGATGGCCTCGCCGCTCTATGGCGAGCGGATCCTGCTCGCGCTCGGACAGGCGCCGCAGTCGGCCGCGCTGGCCCAGCGCTACCTCAACGGCCTGGCCTGGGGCATCGCGCCGGCGCTCGGCTTCATCGCGTTGCGCAGCATGATGAGCGCGGTGAACCGGCCGCAGCCGCCGCTGTGGATCACGCTCGCGGCGATCCCGGTCAATGCTGCGCTGGTCTATGCGCTGATCCACGGCCTGTTCGGCCTGCCGGAGCTCGGCCTGTTCGGCGCCGGACTTGCGACCACGATCGTCAACCTCGGCACGTTCGTCGCCGTGCTCGCCATCGCAGGGCTGCGCAAACCGTTTTCGGACTACCGCCCACTCGCCCGCCTGTGGCGGATCGACTGGCCGCTGATGCGCCAGCTGATCGCGATCGGCGCGCCGATCTCGTTTTCGCTGCTGCTGGAATATGGCCTGTTCTCCTCGGCGGCGCTGCTGATGGGGCTGATCTCGACCGCCGCGATTGCCGCGCATCAGATCGCGCTGCAGATCACCGCCGTGCTGTTCATGGTGCCGCTCGGCATCGGCATGGCAGCCACCGTGCGGGTCGGCCACGCCTTCGGCCGCGGCGAGCCGGCCGCGGTGAAGCGCGCCGGGCTCGTCGCCGCCTTGCTCGGCATGGCGCTCGTCTCCGCCCTGACGATCGCCATCATCCTCGGCCGCTACCAGTTGGGCCAGCTGTTCTTCGGCAGCGGCGAGGCGAGCGCGGCCACCATCGAGCTGACCGCAACGCTGCTGCTGGTCGGCGCCACCTTCTTCATCGCAGACGGCCTGCAGACCATCATGGGCGGCGCGCTGCGCGGCATCAACGACACGAGAATGACACTGCTGTTCGCGGCGATCGGCTACTGGGGCATCGCCTTTCCCATCGCCTGGGTGCTGGCCTTCAACGCCGGGCTTGGCGCGGTCGGCGTCTGGGTCGGGTTTTCGGTCGGGACGTTCGTCTACGCCGGGCTCTTGATCTTGCGCTTCCGGATGCTGACGCGCAGACTGGCGGGATGAACGGAGCCGTCCGCGAAGTCACGCCTGAGGTCGATGCCGACACGCTGCTGGCAGGCGCGCAATTCGTCGATGCGTTTCGCATCGAGATCGGCGCAGCGACGGTGAATGCCCGCGAGGCCTGCACCCGGATGGTGCTGCACGGGCCGCGCTGGATCGACGTGCTGCTGCGCCTGCGCAACATTCTGGTGAGCCCGTTCGGGCTGAAGACATCAGGCGAAGGCGCACCGGCGCCGCACGGTCTGATCGGCCTGTTTCCGGTGGTCGACGAAACGCCGGAGCGGCTGGTCGCGGGTTTCGACGACTACCACCTCGACTTCCGCATCGTGGTCGATGTTGCAGGAGGTACGGCAGGCCGGCAGGTAACCTCGACCACGCTGGTGCGGACGCATAATCTTCTGGGCCGAACCTACCTCGCCCTCATCACACCCTTCCACAAGCTCGTCGTCCGCGCCATGATGGGACGGATCGTGGAGCCGGCGCGATGACGCTGTCCGTCGATCTATTCTTCTCCTTCCGCAGCCCGTTCAGCTATCTGGCGCTGCCGAAGACGCTGAAGCTCGTCGAAGACTACGATCTCGCCGTGAACCTGCGGCCGGTCTATCCGCTCGCGGCCCGCGTGCCCGGCTTCTTCAAGAAGGCCAGCCCGAACTTCATTCGCTATGTGGTGCTCGACAGCACGCGCGTGGCGCAGCACGAGGGCATTCCGTTCCGCTTTCCCCGGCCCGATCCGATCGTGCAGGACAAGACGACGTTCGATGTCGCGGCCGAGCAGCCCTACATCCACCGCCTGACCCGCCTGGGCGCCATGGCGCAGCTCGAGGGACGCTCGCTCGCATTCACCTCCGCGATCGCGCGCGTGCTGTGGGACGGCTCGGTGGCGGGCTGGAACGAAGGCGATCATCTCGCGCGCGCCGCCGAGAGCGCCGGCTTCGACCTCGCCGCGATGGATGAAGCGATCAGCGCCGACGCGGATCGCTACGAGCAGGTGATCGCCGGAAACGAGAAGGATCACGCCGCCTCCGGCCATTGGGGCGTGCCGACCTTCGTATTCGAGAACGAGCCGTTCTTCGGTCAGGACCGCATCGATCTCTTGCTCTGGCGCATGCAGGGCAAGGGGCTGACGAAGCGTGCGGGCCGACATTGACGAACACCGCCCGTGTTCAGCCCACCGGCCCCGGGGTCCAATTGTCCCCAGCAAGCGGACTAACTCTCACATCGGGAATGACCCCGAGGTCCATGCTTGGATCGAAATGGCGCATCGTCCGCTCATTGAGGTCAATGATGCGGCCAGGCCTTAGTGGCCCCACGTCATTTATCTTGACGATGACCTTCTTGCCCACGGCTTCGACGAGGGCATATTTCGGCCTCGCGCCAAATTGAACCCCACCGAATTTGCGACGCAAGCTCGTCTTGATGGCAGCCGTCCAGGCAGAGGGATCATAACGCTCGCCGGTGGCTGTCTTCGGACCGCCCTCCTCCTTGCCGGGCTTGAACGGATTGTATGTGGACGCAGCCCCAACGATCGCATCGCCAGAGGCGGCATCGACGACGTCACTTGAGTGATCCCCATGTGTTTCACTTCGAGCAACGGCAACAGAGAAGGCGAGCGCAACCAGGGCGCCGCAAATTGCGGCGCTCGAGCGGAATAGCATCATAAGTCCTGTGATTTTTTAGATTGACCGGTTCCAGAACCGCAAACGTGGTCAAGCGAACGCAGAAGCGTTCATGAACTTGTGCCAATCGTTTTGCGGATTCGAGCCAGCCAACCCCTGGCTACGGAACCGTCGTGGGAACCGGAGTGGCCCTCACGTAGTGTTTTAGCTTCACACCGACTAAGACAGAGATTGCGTCAGCAGCATGACCCGATGGAACCTAGCGCGTGCAGCGTCTCAGGCAGCCGATCAGAGTCAAGCCGCGCGACGTGCGCATTGCTGTCGAGAGCCGACGTTTACGAGGACGCGCCGAACTCACTCCGCAACGCGCGCGGTCTTGTCGTCCGAGACCTCCGACCATTCGCCGACGACGCGGTCGAGGTCGCAGAGATTCTGGTGCATCTGCTCCAGCGAGAAACCGAGTGCGAAGAAGCGTTCGGCCGTGTCGCCGGCATGGCCACGGATCAGGCCGTCGTGGCGGACGGATGCGACCGCTTCGGCGTAGTGCTGAAGCGCGACGTGGACGGGATGGATCGGCGGCGCGCCGGCGCCTTCGCGCAAGGCCGCCGCGGCCGACCGCAGGAAGCGCGCGATCACCGTCGAGACCTCCGTCAAGGGAGCTGCGAGCCGCGTCTGCACCTCGATCGGCAACGGCACCACCGTAGCGCGGCCGATCATCACGACGTCATGGCGCAACCGCAGGACCGTTCGCAGCAGCGGGCCGGTGTCCGGACCGCTCGACAGCCGCGCGGCGCGCTCGCGCTCGGCTTCAGTGCCGATCGCATTGAGACCAACCATCGCGGTGCCGATCCCGTCCTGGATCCGGTGCAGCGCGTCGTTGTCGCGGCCGCGGGTGAGGCCCGCGAGCAGCTCGGTGAAGGCATCGGCGATCAGCTCGAGCAGGATCGCGGCGCTGGCACGGATCTGCCGTACCGCGCGCGAGGGCAGCACCAGGAACGACACCAGCAATCCCGTGATGGCGCCGACCCCGACCTCGCTGACACGGTCGATCGCCGAGGTCATGGGATCGGAGTGATGCATGGTCGGAACCAGGAGCACGATCACGGCGGTCACGGTGGCGGCGCTGAGGCTCGGATTGATCGCGGCGATGAAGGCGAGCGGCGCGACCGAGAGCACCAGAAGCCCCAATAGGCCTGCCTCGCTGGAATAAGGAATCAGGATCGCGATGGCGCCGCCATAGATGGCACCGCCGATGGTGCCGAGCATGTAGTCGCGCGTCGCCTTCAACGAGCGGCCGACGCTCATCTGGGTCACGATCAGTGAGGTCAGCACCGCCCAGAGCGGCAATAGCAGATGCAGCGCGGTGGCGAGCGCATAGGCCGCGGTCGCGGCCACCGTGACCCTGATCGCCAATCCCAGTTGCGTCCGCCGCGACCTGATCCGCTCCCACACCTGTCCTGCGAATGCCATCGTCAGACGTCCCAATCTTCTCGGGCCAAGCAAAAGCATGGCTGATGCCCGCGGCCGCAAGGCCGCTTGAAAGGCCAAATCAGCCCGCCTAACTTGCGCGCCAAAACGAGGAAACACGATGGCCCACGAAACCGCAACGCTTGCCGCCTACGTCTTCAACCTGGAATACCAGGATATTCCGGCCGAGGTGCTGGATCGCGCCAAGGTGCTGACGCTGGACTTCCTCGGCAGCGCGATCCGGGCCAGGCGCGAGGCGGAATCGACCCCGTCGATGCTGAAAATGCTGGAGGCGCTGGCGCTCGACACCAAGGGCGAATCCACCGTGTTCGGCGACTCCAAGACCTGGACGCCCGCGGTCGCGGCGCTGCTCAACGGCGCGCTCGGCCATTCCCTCGATTTCGACGACACCCATGCCGATTCCTCGCTGCACCCGAGTGCGCCGGTCGTTCCGGCCGCCTTCGCCGTCGGCGAGATGGTCGGCGCTTCGGGCCGCGATGTGCTGACCGCGATCGTCGCGGGCTATGAGGTCTGCTGCCGGCTCGGCAACGCGCTCGACCCTACCTCGCATTATGCGCGCGGCTTCCACCCGACCGCGACCGCCGGCACCTATGGCGCTGCCGCGGCGGCCGGAAAACTGTTCGGCCTCTCCGAGCAGCAGATCATCGCCGCCTTCGGTGTCTCCGGCAGCCAGGCCGCCGGCTCGCTGCAATTCCTGGTCAACGGCGCCTGGAATAAGCGCTACCAGGTCGGCGCCGCCGCGATGAACGGCGTGATCGCCGCGACGCTGGCGCGCAACGATTTCGTCGGCGCGACCGAATCGGTCGAAGGCAAGCACGGCCTGCTCGCCGGCTACACCGACGATGCGCATCCGGACAGGGCGGTGGCCGAGCTCGGCAAGACCTACGAGACCATGAAGATCGGCGTGAAGCCATATCCGAGCTGCCGCTACACCCATGCCGCGATCGACGCGCTGATCGCGATGCGTCGCGAGCACAATCTGACACCGGACCAGGTCAAGCGCGTCGAGATCGGTTTGCATCGGAACGGCATTACCTTGACCGGCGATGCCGCGACCAAGCGTCATCCGACCTCGATCGTCGGCGGCCAGTTCTCGATGTTCTTCACCGGCGCGCTCGCGCTCGACCAGGGTTCGTTCGGCTGGGACGACTACAACCGCCTTGGCGATGCCGCGATCGACGCGCTCGCCGACAAGTTCGACGTGGTGCAGGACGACCGGCTCGAGATCGGCCGCACCCATCCGTTCGGCGCCCGCGTCAGCATCACGACGGACGATGGCGTGCATGAGCGGCTCTATGCGGATCCGTCCGGCGAGCCGAATTCGTTCCCGGACGCGCAGGCGATGCAGCAGAAATTCCTGACGCTGGCGCGCCCTGTGCTGAACGCGCGCGCGGAAAAATTCGCGGATGCGATCATGACGCTGGAGCGATTCGATCGCGTGGCCAAGGCGACGGAGCTGGGGCGGTAGAAGCGACGGCTCTTTCCTTCCCTTCTCCCCTTGTGGGAGAAGGTGGCGCGAAGCGCCGGATGAGGGGTACGTCTCCGCGCAATCAACTGCATGAGAGGCGTGCGGAGAGAGACCCCTCACCCGTCTCGCCGCTACGCGGCGAGCCACCCTCTCCCACAAGGGGAGAGGGGAAGTAGCGCCAAGCTCTACTTTCAATTCGTCCCCGCCAGCTTTCCTTCTCGCGCGTTGCCGCAATCACATCACGCACCAGATCGAACACGCCATCCGCCCCCAGCGGCCCGTTCGGCGAGCGACCGAGCCGCACGATCACCAACTTCTCCGATGGGATCATGATCGCGTACTGCCCGATCGTGCCCTTGGCGAAGAAGGCATCGCGCGGCCAGCCGTGCTCGATGCGAAACTTTGCACCAATGCTGCCGCCCTCGTTGGTCCAGAAGCCGGCGCCGATGCCGACCCAGGCGTGCGGCGTGGCTGACGCGGAATAATTCACCCAGCCTTCGGGCAGGATACGCTTGCCGCCGGCTATGCCGTCGTTGAGATAGAGCTGGCCGAAGCGCGCCCAGTCGCGCGCAGAGGCCAGCATTTCGCCGGAGCCCTCGATCGTGCCTGAAGCGTCGAGCTGAAGCGTGACGTTGACCATGCCAAGTGGCGCGAACAATTCGCGGCGCGCGAAGCGGAGCGCATCGGCGGGCTTGCCGCCGGTGGCATCACGCAGCAGATGCGCGAGGATGAGGAAGTTGCCGTCGTGATAATTCCACGCCGTGCCCGGCGCGGTCGCAAGCGGCGCGCGCTCGGCAAAGCTGGCCATATCGTCTTCGGCATATTTCATGGTGTTGACCGGTTCCAGCGCGGAGCCGAGCGAGGCCTCCAGCGAGCTTCCGAGCGCAATGCCCGCGGTGTGACGCAGCAATTGATCGACGGTGATGGGATGACGCGGATCATCCGGATTTTGCCAGGCGGCGACGGGCGCGGGCCCGTCGAGCTTCAATTTGCCCTGGCGCACGAGAATGCCTGTCAGGGCCGACATCACCGACTTCGTCATGGAGAAACCGAGCAGTTGCGTCTCCGGCCCGATGCCGTCGGCATAGCGCTCGGCGATGACGCGGCCGGCCTTCATGACAACGATAGCGCGGGTGCGGCGATAAGGCGGCTGCGCGGGCTCGGCGAAGGCGCGGTCGAGCGCGGCTGCCAGGCCCTCACTTTGCGGCGGCACGATCCCCGGGCCGGCGATCTCGGGGAGCAGCGCGGGCTGCTTGTCGTCCAGCGGCAACGCGACATCGGCGATCCCCTGCCCGTGCTCGAGCGTGCAGCCGAGCCCCTCGCGATAGACGGCATGGCTGCGGCCAAATCCGAACAGGGACACCGTGACATCCTTGCGCGTGCGATCGACCCGAAGATCCATCGCCCAGGTGAGCAGACCCGCGCCCGGCATCGCGTCGGTGGTCTCGGCGAGGTCGCGCGTGGGATCGAGGCCTGAGACGAAGGTCTCCGAGCAGAGCGTGTGGGCGATGAAGCCGGTCGCAACCTTCGGCACGTTGCGGGCGCGCGCCGCGCCGAGCGCGAGACCGGCACAGGCGATGGCGATGGCGATGGTGGCGAGGATGATCTTGCGGCGGCGGGTCACGGGCTTTCTCCGGCTTTGGGGCGAGTGCGGGAGAGCAGGCCGGAGGCGGGCGATACGCGCTCGCCGGATTTGAAAAACGACCTCGTCGAAAGTGATCGAGGCTCGTCGATTTCGGAATTCTTACGTGATTTCAAAGGTCTAAAAATCTACGCCGCGTCAGCCTTGAGCCGCCGATATTCCGTCGGCGTCACCCCAGTCACGGCCTTGAAGGCGCGGTTGAACGGACCCAGCGACTGGAAGCCGGCGTCCATCGCGATGGTGATGACGGGAACCTCGGACTGGGTGGCATCGGCGAGCGCAGCCTTGGCCTCCTCGATCCGGTGATTGTTCAGGAACACATTGAAGTTGCGATACCCGAGCCGCTGGTTGATCAGCCGGCGCAGCCGGTATTCCGGAATTTTCAGCCGGCCCGCCAGCACGCCGATGGTGATATTCTCCTGACGATAGATCCGCTCGCCCGCCATCAGTCGCATCAGGGCGTCGATGAGTTTTTGATCGGCGGATTCATCGGCCGCAGGCTGACTGAAAACAACCGGCGGGGCGGGCGCCACCGCGGCCGGAAACAGATCCGCCCCATCGATGCGCATCATGGCATAGACGATCGCCGCGACGGTGCAGGCGAGCACGCCGGCATTGATGGTTTCGGCGACATCGCCGACGTGGTGGCCGACGACGGCGATCTGGAGCACCGCGTTCAGCCCGCCATAGAGCGCGGTTGCACAGACGACGAAGACACGAGCGCTGCGGCGGCGCTCGACCAGGTCAGCCGGCCAGGAGGCGATCATCTGCCCGACCGCAAGGGCGATGAAACCGAGCACGATCAGATTGACCGCCGTCACCGAGAAGCGCACATGGCCGCTGGGCGCAATCCAGATGCAGCCTGCGAAGCTGAAGGCCGTCACCAGCGCCCAGACCCATCCGTGCCACCAGCGGAGGTGAAACGCGTCGTCGAACAGGGAGCGTGTGAACAGCCAGAACACTACGATGGTGCCAGTCGACAACGCGATCAGCGGTGCATGCCAGAGCGCGATCGGCGAGGTGACATCCACCGAATAGCTCACCGCATGCGCGGCCGAGCTGAGCGCGAACGCGGCACCGAGGCGGGCTGCCAGCACGTTGCGGAAATCGGAGATCAATGACGCCGCCAGCACCAGCAGCAGCGCAACGCTGGCAGCGCGGAAGGCGAGCTCGGTTGCGGCAAGGGTCATGCGGTAATGCGTTCGGTCGCGGTTGGAACCAGCCGAACATCGTTCGTTGGGGCTATTTTTTCAAGGACCATCCTTACTCACAACTGTCATCGCCCGGCTCGACCGGGCGATCCAGTACTCCGAGACAGTTATAATTGAACCGAAAAGCCTCGGCGTACTGGATTCCCGGCTTCCGCGGGGAATGACAGCGGAGTTTGCGGGCGGCCTTTGCCACGACGACGACAAACTCTGCTAAGATCAATCTCACAAAGATACGGAAGGAATCCACCATGAGCTGGCAACCCTCGAACGATCCCGTGCTCGGCGATCCCATGTCCTGCGATGCGCTCGATCTCGTCATCGTGCCGCGCACGCGCGATCTCGGCGACGGATTCGCGGTGCGACGCGCGCTGCCGCATGGCAAGCGGCAGATGGTCGGGCCCTTCATCTTCTTCGACCATTTCGGTCCGGTGCAGTTCGTCTCCGGCAAGGGCATGGACGTGCGGCCGCATCCGCATATCGGCCTTGCCACCGTGACCTACCTGTTCGACGGCGCGATCATGCATCGCGACAGCGAGGGCAACGTCCAGGAGATCGCGCCCGGCGCGATGAATTTGATGACGGCCGGGCGCGGCATCGCGCATTCCGAGCGCACGCCCGAAGCGCAGCGCGCCTCGGGCCAGAAGATGCTGGGCCTGCAAAGCTGGATCGCGCTGCCGGCGGGATCGGAAGAGATCGCGCCGTCGTTCCAGCATTACGGCGCCGGCGATTTGCCGATGATCTCCGAGCGCGATTTCACCGCACGGGTGATCGCGGGCTCGTCGTTCGGCATCACCTCGCCCGTGACGATGGTCTCGCCCTGGTTCTACACCGAGGTCACGGCCGCCGCCGGCGCGAGCGTGCCGCTCGATCCCGATCATGAGGAGCGCGCGATCTATATCGTCGACGGCGAGGTCGAGATCGCAAACGAGCGTTACGAGGCGCCGCGACTGCTGATCTTCCGCCCGGGCGACCGCATCACCGTGAAGGCGCTGAAAGCGACCCGGATGATGTTTCTCGGCGGCGATGCGCTGGAGGGGCCGCGCCACGTCTGGTGGAATTTCGTGTCCTCCAGCAAGGAGCGGATCGAGCAGGCCAAGCAGGACTGGAAAACCGGCCGTTTCGCTGCAGTTCCGCAGGAACATGAGTTCATTCCGCTGCCGGAATAGGCTAATCCGGTTGCCGGCCGTGCGTCCAGTGCGGCCGGATGTCCCGTCTGAAAGCCAAGTCTGCGAAAGCTTTGCGATGACCACCATGCTCTCCAGCGACCTGCCCCTGCCCAAGATCGGACGCGGCAAGGTGCGCGATATCTACGCCGTCGACGACGATCGCCTGCTGCTCGTCACCACCGATCGCATCAGCGCCTTCGACGTGGTGATGGGCGAGATCATCCCGATGAAGGGCGCGGTGCTGACCCAGATCAGCGCGTTCTGGTTCAACGAGCTCGAAAGCGTGGTGCCGCATCACATGATCAGCGCCGACACCGACGAGATCATCGCCGCCGTGCCGGCCTTGAAGCCGCACCGCGCCGAGATCCTCGGCCGCGCCATGCTGTCCCGCCGCACCACCGTGTTTCCGATCGAATGCGTGATCCGTGGTTATCTCTCGGGCTCGGCCTGGAAGGAATACGCCGCCAGCGGCACGCTCGCCGGCGAGAAGCTGAAGGCGGGCCTCGTCGAGAGCGAAAAGCTGGAGCCGTCGATCTTCAGCCCGGCGACCAAGGCCGAGACCGGCCACGACGAGAACATCACCATCGCGAAGATGCGCGAGGTCGTCGGCGACGACGTTGCCTATACGCTCGAGAGCATGACGCGTGCGATCTACACGCTCGGTGAGGAACTGGCGCGCGAGCAGGGCATCATCATCGCCGACACCAAGTTCGAATTCGGCCGCGACAAGGACGGCCGCATCATCCTGATCGACGAGGTCATGACACCGGATTCCTCGCGCTTCTGGGCGGTCGATGCCTACAAGCCCGGCCAGCCGCAGGCCAGCTTCGACAAGCAGCCCTTGCGCGACTATCTCGACGTCGAGCGCCGCGCCGGCCGCTGGAACGGTGACGCCCCGCCGCCGCCACTGCCGGCCAGCGTGGTGGAGGCGACCAGCAAGCGGTATCTGGAAGCGTATCGTCGCGTGACGGGGAAAGAGCTGAAGATTTAAGTCCGGCTGTTGTCACTCACTCCTTCATTGCGGGAGCCCTTGCGACGAAGCAATCCAGGCTGTTTCCGCGAATGTAAGTGCTGCGGCGCTAGATCCCATGATAAGGCAGTTGGCGTGACCCATTGAGGCACGGCGGCACAATAGCGCCCCTCACCGATTTCCCATATGATCCATGGCTCTCCAAAGCACAACACGGCGTGCCTCCGATGAAGCGTCTCCTCTCGCAATCGCTCCTGCCGCCGCTTGCGCTGAGCGCAAACGGCTTCGGTTGCACGCCGCTCCAGACCAGCGCGACGAAGACGTCCAGGGACACCGCCCCTGGACAGCGAAGGCGCATTTGGAAGACAGCCATGGAGAAGAAGCATGACACCTACACGTGTGACAAGAATTGCCATAGCAGCCTCGACCTTTGCCTGCGCGGCGTTGTTCTCCTTCGCGTGGTCTGAGGAGCACGGCGTCTCGATGTCGGTCGACAATGCACAGGCGCGGGTCGGCCGCCCGCTGACTCCGGTGAGCGTTGCCGGCGTGGCGCGTCGACAGACTCGGCGCGCCGCATACGGCTACGGTGCCGCCGCAGTCGGCGCAGGCGCCGCAGCAGTTGGCACGGCCGCCGCGGTTGCCGCAACGTCGCCGGGATGGGGGACCGGTCCGGGTTACTATGCGGGGAGCGGCCCCTACGCGTCTTACGCCTACTCGCCGGATGACTGGCGCAAGCGAAACGGCATGGTCTGCACGCCCGGTACGATGACCAAGATGGAAGACGGCCGGATGTATCGCTGCCAGTAACGACATAGGCGCACGAGCGGGAGGCGGCCTTCGAGCCGCCTTCCACATTTCGCGCCTCCGCCGAAAGTTCCGCGCCTCGCAGCAGCGAGCAAGCCGCTCTGCAAGTCCTCGGCTGCATTGATCCAGATCAAACCGGAAGCGAATGGCGGAGGAATGCTGCTCACTCGGCTTTGACACAACGAGGGAGATTGCCATGAGGCTGGTCGGCACCAAGCGAATGCTACTTGTTGCAGCCGTTCTGGGCTGCGGAATGTTCGGCTCGGCGAACTGGTCGAACGGCACCGGTATCGCACTCGGCGTTTCAAGCGCCGAAGCCAGGGTCGGCCGACCGGCCACCCCAGCGAGCGTCGCCGGCGTTGCACGCCGAACCACGCGGCGCGCGGTCGTCGGTGGCGCGGCTGTGGGTGCGGCAGCTGCCGGCGCAGCATGCGTCCGCGTCTATGTGAACGGCGCCTACGTGTGCCGCTGATGCATTCGCGCCGGCGAGTCCAAATCGCCGGCGCGGGAGCCTCGATTGCCGGTCACACCCCCGCCATCATCACGTATTTGATCTCGACATATTCTTCCATGCCGTGACGTGAGCCTTCGCGCCCCAGGCCGCTTTCCTTGACGCCGCCGAAGGGCGCGACTTCCGTGGTGATGAGGCCGGTGTTGACGCCGACCATGCCCGATTCCAGCGCTTCGGCGACGCGCCAGACGCGGCCGAGATCGCGGGAGTAGAAATACGACGCCAGGCCAAACGGCGAGGCGTTGCACATCGCGACCACATCGGCTTCGTCCTTGAAGCGGATCACCGGCGCCAGCGGGCCGAAGGTTTCCTCCTGCGACACCAGCGAGTCCGGCTTGACGTCGGCAAGCACGGTCGGCTCGAAGAACGAACGCCCGAGCTCGCTGCGCTTGCCGCCGATGACGACCTTCGCGCCGCGCTTGACCGCATCCGCGATGTGGCGCTCGACCTTGTCGACCGCCTTCAGGTTGATCAGCGGGCCCTGCGTGACGCCGCTCTCGGTGCCGTCGCCGATCTTCATCGCGGCGACCTTCTTCGACAGCTTCTGCACGAACTCGTCGTAGATCTTGTCCTGAGCGTAGAGCCGGTTGGCGCAGACGCAGGTCTGGCCCATGTTGCGGTATTTCGAGACGATGGCGCCTTCGACCGCAGCGTCGATATCGGCGTCGTCGAACACCACGAAGGGCGCATTGCCGCCGAGCTCGAGGCCAAGCCGCTTCACGCCGACGGAGGCCTGCTGATAGAGGATCTTGCCGACCGCTGTCGAGCCGGTGAAGCCGACGAAGCGCACCGCCGGATGCTCGCACAGCACCTTGCCGATCGGCGGCGCATCACCGGTGATGATGTTGAGCACGCCCTTGGGGATTCCGGCCTTCTCCGCCAGTACAGCCAGCGCCAGCGCCGAGAGCGGCGTTTCATTGGCGGGCTTGAGCACCACGGTACAGCCGGCGGCGAGCGCCGGGGACACCTTGCGGGTAATCATGGAGTTCGGGAAATTCCACGGCGTGATCGCGCCGCAGACGCCGATCGGCTGCTTGATCGCGAGCAGCCGCGCGTCAGGCCGCTGCGTCGGAATGGTCTCGCCGTAGACGCGCCTCGCTTCCTCGGCGAAGAACTCGATATAGGCCGCACCGATATCGACCTCGCCGAGCGCTTCCGAGAGCGGCTTGCCCTGCTCGGAGGTGAGGATCAGCGCGAGATCCTCGCGGTTGGCGATGATCAACTCGTACCATTTGCGCAGGATGTTCGACCGCTGCTTGGCGGTGTGCTTGGCCCAGGCCGGAAAGGCGCGCTGAGCAGCCTCGACCGCCTTGGTGGTATCGTCCGCACCGAGCTGCGGCACTTTTGCGAGCTCGACGCCGGTGGCCGGATTGTTGACGGCGAAGACCGGCGTGCCGACCCAGGCGCCGTCGATGTAGCAGGCCTCCTTCAGGAGCGAGGGGTCTTTCAACCGGTCGCGCAGGGTGGCGGTGGCTTGCGTGGCGCGTGCGGCAGCGGGCGGGGTCATGGCGTTACTCCTCGAACGATCATTTCGGGGCGATCGGATCGGCCGGAATATAGGGACAAGCAGCGCGCAATGCACCGTCCCACAACGCACATCTGATGGGAGCTAAACCGGCAGCGGCCTTAGGCCGCGCCGCTCATATAGGTCTCGCGGCGGCCGATCATGCGTTCGGCCGCGGCCTTGGCGTCGGCCTTCGACGACGTTGCGCAGGTACGGTATTCGAGATCGGGAACGTCGGACGGGTTGCGGCGGCCGAACCAGTTCTTGGAGCCCACCGGCAGCAGCGCCAGCGCCTGCGCCAGATTGTCGACTGCACCGAAGGAATAGAGCGCGCCGGTCCCGGCGATGCGCACCTCATAGATCCCTGGCGAAATCGGCGCCTCCAGGTTCTCGCCCCGTCCGGGACGGGGATAGCGCTTCCATTCGCTCCAGGTCGAAATCATCTGAGGTCCCCCTCGCGGCCGCTCGGCGACCGCCAAATTTGCATCAAGTCTTAACGTCGGCCGTCGATTGGCCGAGTGCTGAACGCCGCAACGCACAAAATGTTTCAAGTGCTTCAAACACAGGAATCATATCGCCAGCGCCCATTCACGGTCACGGCGAGATGCGGCCATCCACCGCAGATTGTGACGGAGTGTTGCCGTTCGGCCTGTCTGTCGTCCTAGGTGTGGCACGGACCGTCAAGTCACGACATCGCGACCGCCGCGGGCATCTGGACGCGCTTGCCGCGCGGAGCGTGCGGGAGGACAATCGATCACTGCCAACAATAATCAAACTCGAGGAAACGCCATGCAAAGCAAAGCTGAGATCGACGAGATTCTGCGTCAGAAGAGCGACGCCAAGGAGATTCCCGGGGTCGTCGCCATCGCCGCCAGCGGTAACGACGTGCTGTATCAGGGCGCATTCGGCAAGCGCGACCTGTCGAAGCCGGATGCGATGACAGCGGACAGCGTATTCTGGATCGCCTCGATGACGAAGGCGGTGACATCGGCGGGCGCGATGCAGCTGGTCGAGCAGGGCAAGCTGTCGCTGGATGCGCCGATCGGTGAAGTGTTGCCCGATCTCGCCGCGCCGCAGGTGCTCGAAGGCTTCGATGCCAAGGGCGAGGCCAAGCTGCGACCGGCCAAGCGGCCGATCACGCTGCGCCAGCTCATGACCCACACCGCCGGCTTCTGCTACAATATGTGGAACGGCGATCTCGCGGTCTATCTCGACAAGAACGGCATTCCCGCGATCACCACCTGCCAGAACGCGGCGCTGAATACGCCTGTCATGACCGACCCCGGCACGCGCTGGGAATACGGCACCAACATCGATTTCGTCGGCAAGGCGGTGGAAGCCGTCAGCGGCAAGCGGCTCGACGCTTACCTGCGCGACAATCTTTTCGCGCCGCTGGGCATGAGCGATACGGCGTTCAAGATCACCGACAGCATGCGCAAGCGCCTCGTCGGCATGCATGCGCGCGGCGAGGACGGCCAGCTCGCATCGATCCCGTTCGAGCTCGAGCAGAATCCGGAATTCCACATGGGTGGCGGCGGCCTCTATTCGACCGCAGCCGACTACATCAAGTTCACCCAGATGATCCTGAACAAAGGGAGCGGCAACGGCAACCAGGTGCTAAAGGCCGACACGATCGCCATGATGAGCCAGAACCAGATGGGCGATCTCAACATGACCAAGATGACGACGGCAGCGCCGATGTACACCAACGACGTCGATCTCTATCCGGAGCAGGTGAAGAAATGGGGCCTCAGCTTCATGATCAACACCGCCAAGACGGCCGAAGGCCGCAGCGCCGGCAGCCTCGCCTGGGCGGGCCTTGCCAACACTTATTACTGGATCGACCCGGCGCGCGACGTCACCGGGGTGATCCTGATGCAGCTGCTGCCGTTCGCGGATGGAAAGTGCCTGGAGGCGTTCGCGGGATTCGAGCGCGGGGTCTATGCCGGGCTTGATGCGGGGAGCGGGCAGAAGGCAGCCTAGCCACTTAGTATGAGGTGCGCGGCGTCGCGCGCCTTCGCCGCAATCGATAACCTCGTGCCCAAGGCCATCGGCTTCAGGCACGAGGCATCAACTTCGAGGAGACGAACTTGGCGAACGATCTAGCAGGCAAAGCCGACAGCTACGTTAGCGGCATCTCGGACACGCCGCTGCTCGGCGACACCATCGGTCGCAGCCTCGACCACGCGGTGCGGCGGTGGGGCGATCGCGAGGCGCTGGTCTCGCCCAGCCACGGCGTCAGATGGACCTGGAAAGAATTCGCCGAGCGGGTCGACGCGCTCGCCGCCGGCTTTCTCGCGCTCGGGCTCGAACGCGGGGAGCGGATCGGCATCTGGTCGCTGAACCGGCCGGAATGGACGCTGACCCAGTTCGCCGCCGCCAAGGCCGGCCTGATCCTGGTGACGATCAATCCGGCCTACCGGCTCAGCGAGCTGGAATTCGCGCTGAAAAAGGTCGGCTGCGCGGCGATCGTCACCGCAACCGCGTTCAAGACCAGCAATTACATGGAGATGCTCAACACGCTGCTGCCGGAGCTGGCGGGTGCCAGGCCCGGACAGTTGCAGGCGGCGCGATTGCCGGCCTTGCGGATGGTGATCCAGATCGGCGGCCCGGCGGCCTCAGGTACGATCCCTTTCGAGGAGGTCGCGGGCATGGGCAGAGCGGAGCATCGCGAGCAACTTGCCGCGCTCGGTGCTGCGCTTCAGTTCGACGACCCCGTCAACATCCAGTTCACCAGCGGCACCACGGGATCGCCGAAGGGCGTCACGCTGACCCACCACAACATCCTCAACAACGGCTATTTCACGGGACGCGCGATGCGCCTGACGGAGGCGGACCGCATCTGCATTCCGGTGCCGCTCTATCACTGCTTCGGCATGGTCATGGGCAACCTTGCCTCGGTCACGCTCGGCACCACCATGATCTACCCGGGCGAGGGCTTTGATCCGCTCGCGACGCTGCGCGCGGTCGAGCAGGAGAAGTGCACCGCGCTGTATGGCGTGCCGACCATGTTCATCGCGGAGCTCGATCATCCCGAGTTCAAGACTTTCAATTTGAAATCACTGCGCACCGGCATCATGGCGGGCGCGCCCTGCCCGATCGAGGTGATGAAGCGCGTCAACACCGAGATGAACATGCGCGAGGTCACCATCGCCTATGGCATGACCGAGACCAGCCCGGTGAGCTTCCAGAGCGCGACCGACGATCCGCTCGAGCGCCGCGTCTCCACCGTCGGCCGCATTCACCCGCATGTCGAGGTGAAGGTCGTCGATCTCGAAGGCAGGATCGTCAAGCGGGGCGAACGCGGCGAACTCTGCACTCGCGGCTACAGCGTCATGCTGGGCTATTGGGAGGAGAAGGAAAAGACGTCCGACGTGCTCGACGCCAATGGCTGGATGCACACCGGCGACCTCGCCACCATCGACGTATCAGGCTATTGCAACATCGTCGGCCGCATCAAGGATCTGGTGATCCGCGGCGGCGAGAACCTTTACCCGCGCGAGATCGAGGAGTTCTTGTACCGTCACCCCAAGATCCAGGACGTGCAGATCTTTGGCGTCGCCGACACCCGCTACGGCGAGGAGCTCTGCGCCTGGATTCGCGTCAGGCCGGGCGAAACGCTGACGGCCGAGGAGGTCCGCGCCTTCTGCGACGGCCAGATCGCCCACAACAAGATCCCGCGCTACGTGGAATTCGTCGACGACTTTGCGATGACCGTAACCGGCAAGATCCAGAAATTCGTGATGCGCGATGCCGTTGAGCAGCGGCTGGGGTTGAAGGCGGCGAAGACGGCGTGAGGGACTGAGTACCCTTTCCGCACGACGGCTGTCATTCCCCGCGAAAGCAGGGAATCCAGTACGCCGCGGCTTCTCGATTCAATCACAACCGCCTCTGGAATACTGGATCGCCCGGTCGAGCCGGGCGACGACAGCGAGGCTGGTGCGCGACTTTCCTAAACCGTCAGCCCGCGCTGCTGGGCCAGCTCCCTCAGCGACACCTGCGGACGCGCGCCGATGTGCTGGATGACTTCGGCGGCCGCGAGCGCGCCGAGCTCGCCGCACTGCTTGTGCGCGAGGTTACGCGAAAGGCCGTAGAGGAAGCCCGCTGCAAAGAGATCGCCGGCGCCGGTGGTGTCCACCAGCTTCGTGATCGGCGAGGCCGGAGCTGCGACGGCGTCGGTCGGTGTCACCACCACGCAGCCCTTCTCGCTGCGGGTGACCACGCCGAGATTGACGTCGTTGCGCAGTTGCTTCAGGGCGGTGTCGAAATCCGAGGTCATGTAGAGCGAATGCAGCTCGGATTCGTTGGCAAAGACGATGTCGACGGTGCCGTTGCGCATCAACGCGAGAAACTCGTCGCGATAGCGGTCGACGCAGAAGGAATCCGACAGGGTCAGCGCCACCTTGCGCTTGGCATCATGGGCGATCTTGGCCGCCTTGACGAAGGCGTCCTTGGCGTTCTTGGGGTCCCAGAGATAACCCTCGAGATAGACGATGCCAGCGCCGGCGATCTCGGCCGGGTCGATATCGGCGGGCGAAAGATCCTGCGCGGCACCGAGATAGGTGTTCATGGTGCGCTCGCCGTCACCGGTGACCAGGATGTAGGAGCAGCCGGTGGCGGGGCCGTCCGTCGCGGCGGGCGTGTTGAAGGCGACGCCGGCAGCGCGGATGTCATGGACGTAGAGCTTGCCGATCTGGTCGTCCTTGACCTTGCCGACATAGGCGGCACGTGCCCCTAAGCTGCCGATGCCGACGATGGTGTTGGCGGCCGAGCCGCCCGAGACTTCCGTGGCCGGCCCCATGTCCTTGTAGATGGCAGCCGCCCGCGCCTCATCGATCAGGGACATGCTGCCCTTGGTCATGCCGTGCTTGCCCAAAAAGGCCTCGTCGGTCCTGACCAGCACGTCGAACAACGCGTTGCCGATGCCGAGAACGTCATATTTCACGTCAGCCATTCACCTTGATCCTGTTTGGCGGATTGCGAACCCTGCGGAAATCCGCTTCCTGTCATCTCGAAATCTGGCTCGCGGCCTATCACGACCGGGCCTGCGCGAGCAAGCAACGGTATGATAAAGAGCCGATGATCCGCTCCTTCCTGACCGTCTCGACGGGAACACTGGCCTCGCGCCTGCTGGGCTTTGGCCGCGATTCCCTGATCGCGGCGCTGCTCGGTACCGGCGCCGTGGCGGATGCGTTCCTGGCCGCGTTCCAGCTCGTCAATGTGGTGCGCCGCCTGCTCAGCGAAGGCGCGCTGAACGCGGCGCTGGTCCCGGCCTGGCTGCGCATCCGTGACCGCGATGGGGCGGCGGCTGCGGCGGCGTTCGCCGGACGCGTGCTCGGCACGGTCAGCGCGGCGCTGATCATAATCTCGATCGGCATTGCCCTGCTGATGCCGCTGATCATGACCGTCATCGCGCCGGGCTTTCTCGGTGCCGGCACGCTCGATCTCGCGGTCCAGAACGCGCGGCTGATGCTGCCTTATCTCGCCTTCGCCGGTCCCGTCACCGTGCTGATGGGCCTGCTGAATGCGCAAGGACGCTTTGCGCTCACCGCGTTCTCGCCGCTGCTGTTCAACATCGCGCTGATCGCCGCGATCGCTTTGCTGCTTGTCTGGCACGCTGACGCCGGCTACGCCGCGTGGCTGCTGGCGGCCACGGTCGGCATCGCCGGCCTGCTGCAACTCCTGATGCTGCTGTCGCAGCGCAGTGCGCGCCTCGCCACGCCTCTGCGCGTCAGTTTCGACAAGGAAATGCGCAGCTTCTTCGCCAAGGCGATCCCCGGCATGATCGCAAGCTCGGGACCGCAATGGCTGATGGTGGCCGGCGCGATCATCGCATCGGCGACGCCGTCCGCGGTATCCTGGCTCTATTTCGCCAACCGCCTGATCGAGCTGCCGCTCGGCATCGTCGGCGTCGCCATGGGCACCGTGCTGGTGCCGGAGTTGACGCGCGCGGTGAGCGGCGGTGACCGTGATGCGGTGGCGCATGCGCAATCGCGCGCGCTGGAGCTTGCGACCGGGCTGGCGCTGCCGGCAACGCTCGGCCTGATCGTGCTGGCCGAGCCGATCGTGCGGCTGTTGTTCGAGCATGGCGCCTTCAGTGCCGGGGACAGCGCGGCGACCGCGCATGCCTTGATGTGGCTGGCGCTCGGCCTGCCAGCGCACGTGCTGATCAAGGCGCTGTCGCCGGCCTTCTATGCCCGCAGCGACACGATGACGCCGCTGCTGGCGACGGCCAAGGGCTTTGTGGTCGCGGTCGCCCTCGCCGTGCTGCTCGGCCATTTCTTTGGCGCAAGCGGGATCGCGGTGAGCATCGCGGCCGGCGCCTGGAGCAGTGCGCTCTCGCTGCTTCGGAAAGGCACCAGCGAATTCGGCTTCTCGATCGATTCTGCCGCGCGAAAACGGCTGCCGCGGATCGTGCTTGCCGCAGCCGCGATGGGCGCCCTGCTCTGGCTGACTACAGGCCTGGTGCCTTCAGACGCGCATGGCCTCATCCGTTTCGTCGTGCTGGGCCTGCAGATCGGGGCCGGCATCGCGGTCTATGGCCTGCTGCTGCAGATCCTGGGCGCGGCCTCGTGGCGCGAGGCGGTTAGCGCCTTGAAGCGGCCCGCCTGAACGGGCTGCGCTTGCGAATTACCCTTGACGGGGCAGCGCCGCTGTTGGAAACGACGGCCGAATACCTATGGGAAGGCTTACCATGCCATTCGTTGAACGGGTCTTTTCGGGCGTCCAGCCGACGGGCAATCTGCATCTCGGCAATTACCTCGGCGCCATCGTCAACTTCGTGAAGATGCAGGAAACCCACAACTGCATCTATTGCGTTGTCGACATGCACGCGATCACGCAAGGCGTCGACGTCTGGGGCGGACCGGCCGAGCTCGCGCGCAACACCCGCGAAGTGACTGCGGCGTTCATCGCGAGCGGCATCGATCCCAAGAAGCACATCGTGTTCAACCAGAGCCAGGTCTCCGGCCATGCCGAGCTCGCCTGGATCTTCAACTGCGTCGCGCGCATGGGCTGGCTCGGCCGCATGACCCAGTTCAAGGAAAAGGCCGGCAAGGACCGCGAGAACGCTTCCGTCGGCCTGTTCGACTATCCCGTGCTGATGGCCGCCGACATCCTGCTTTACCGCGCCACCCATGTGCCGGTCGGCGAGGACCAGAAGCAGCATCTCGAGCTCTCGCGTGACATCGCGCAGAAGTTCAACAACGACTTTGGCGACTCGATCCGCAACCTCGGCGCCAATGACGGCCTGTTCTTCCCGCTGCCGGAACCCCTGATCACGGGCCCGGCGACGCGGGTGATGAGCTTGCGCGACGGCACCAAGAAGATGTCGAAGTCGGATGCGTCGGACAATTCGCGCATCAATTTGACTGACGATGCCGACACCATCGCGCAGAAGATCCGCAAGGCGAAGACCGATCCGGAGCCGCTGCCGTCAGAGGAGAAGGGCCTCGAAGCCCGTCCCGAGGCCGACAACCTCGTCGGCATCTTCGCCGCACTCTCCGGCCGCCCCAAGGCGGACGTGCTGCGCGAGTTCGGCGGGGGCCAGTTCTCCAGCTTCAAGAACGCGCTGGCGGAGCTGTGCGTCACCAAGCTGGCGCCGATCGCGGGCGAGATGAAGCGCCTCGTCGCCGACCCCGGCCATATCGATTCGATCCTGAACGAAGGTTCCGACCGGGCCCGCGCCATCGCCGACGAGACGATGAAGCTCTCCAAGGACATCGTCGGCTTCATCCGCCGGCGATAGAGACGGTCGGCGCCAGCGCGCCGGCCGCATCTCCTCTCCCCAACCTTGCGGGAGTGTGGCAGCATGCCGGCCGTGCACATGCCGGGACATGCATGACCAGCAAGCGACTTTGCTTCGAGCCGGGTCACAAGCCCAAATGCCTCGTCGTCGTCGACGAGACCGCCGAATGGGATCGCGCGGTCTATTACGCCAGCCGCTGGGCGATCCGTGCCGGCGGTGGCGTGGTGATGCTGCGCATCATCGAACCCGAACAACAGACCCAGGAATGGCTGGGGGTCGCTGACATCATGCGCGCGGAGGCGCAGGAAGCGGCGGAGGCCGCACTCGACCGTGCCGCCGGCCGCGCCAACGGCATCGCCGCAATCACCCCGGAGCGGGTGATCCGCGAGGGTGTGCCGATGGAGCAACTGCTGGCGGTGATCGACGAGGACCCTGATATCGCCATGCTGGTGCTCGCCGCCAATCCCGGTGCGGAGGGGCCGGGTCCCCTGGTTGCGCTGCTGGCCCACGCGGTCGGAACCTTCCCGATTCCCGTGACCATCATTTCCGGCGCGCTCAGCGACCAAAGCGTGGATTCACTGTCGTAGCGACGGTGGCTCTTACCCTCCCCTGGAGGGGGAGGGTAAGCAACGCCCTAACTCACTGAAATTTATGGACGAAATTGCTCGTTCCCCTTGATCGTGCGTTCTCCGTCGCCATCTGCTAGTGGAGAGAGCACGCGCCGGCCTTGAACCGGCGACGTCTGGAGAAAACCATGTTTATTCAAACCGAAGCCACCCCCAATCCCGCCACGCTGAAATTCATTCCGGGCCGCGTCGTGGTCGACGGCAGCCCGATGGAATTCGCGAGCCGCGAAGCCGCCACCCGCTCGCCGCTGGCCGAAAAGCTGTTCGAGGTGCCCGGCGTCACCGGCGTGTTCTACGGCTCGGACTTCATCACCGTGACCAAGGCAAACGGTGAATGGCAGCAGCTCAAGCCCGCGATCCTCGGTGCCATCATGGAGCACTACATGTCCGGCGCGCCGCTGCTCGCCGGCGGCGCGGCGCAAGACGATGCCGATCTCGATGACGAGGACGAGTTCTTCGACGAGGCCGATGCCGAGACGGTCGACATGATCAAGGACCTGATCGAGACCCGCGTACGGCCGGCGGTCGCCAATGACGGCGGCGACATCACCTTCCGCGGCTTCAAGGACGGCATCGTCTATCTCAACATGAAGGGCGCCTGCTCCGGCTGCCCGTCATCGACCGCGACGCTCCAGCACGGCATCCAGAACCTGCTCAAGCACTTCGTGCCTGACGTGGTCGAAGTCCGACCGATGTGAATTGCACGGCCTGCGCACTGATTCACTCCGTCATGCCCGGGCTTGTCCCGGGCATCCTCGTTTTTGGAGCCGCAAAGTCGTGGATGGCCGGGTCAGGCCCGGCCATGACGGCTAGAACCTTAGGCATCATCCAATTGCCAATGCTATGATCACGTCATGCTGATCCTCGCCATCGATACTGCGCTCGACGCCTGCTCCGTCGCCGTGCTCGACACCGAAACGGCCGAGCTCGTTGCGCAGGAGCAGCTTCTCATGAAGCGCGGCCACGCCGAGGCCCTGATGCCGATGATCGCGCGCGTGATGCAATCGGCCGATCTCGCCTTTACCTCGCTCGACCGTATCGCCGTCACCGTCGGCCCCGGAAGCTTCACCGGCCTGCGCGTCGGCATTTCGGCGGCGCGCGGCCTCGCGCTCGCAGCCGAGCGGCCGGCGATCGGCCTGACCACCTTGTCCGCCTATGCTGCCGCCATCGTCGGCCAGAGCAAATCGGCACCCGTGATCTCCGCAATCGACGCGCGGCACGACCATGTCTATTTCCAGATCGTCGCCGGCGACGGCAGCCAGCTGGTGCGGCCGAGCGTCGCTCCCATCGACGAGGCGATCGCGGCCTCGCAATTCGGCGCGCCGCATCTGGTCGGCAATGCCGCAAACATCCTCGCCGAGCGCTGGCCGAACGATGTCCCGCAGCCGGTCGCGGTCGACGCGCAGCCCGCGCCCGATATCGGCTGGATCGCATGGCTCGGCGCCGCCGCCGATCCCGCGACGAATCCGGCGCGGCCGTTCTATTTGAAGGCGCCCGACGCCAAACCGGCGGCACCGCCGCCATTTGCAGCACAAGCCGCGACCCCATGATGAGATGGCTGTCGGAATGGTGGCGCGGCGGCACCGCCGCCGTTGAGCCCGCATCCGTGCGTGACGCCGCGCAGCTGGCGCAGCTTCACGGCGCCTCCTTCGCGCGCGGCTGGGGCGAGGGCGAATTCGAGAGCATGGTCAGCGAGCGCAACACGCTCGTGCATCGGTTGCGCCTCGGCCGCAGGACGGTCGGATTCGCGGTATCGCGGATCGGGGCGGATGAAGCGGAAATCCTCTCGATCGCGGTGGACGAGGCCTATCGCGGCCGCGGCCTCTCCCGCACGCTGCTGATGACCCATCTCGGCCATCTCGCGGGGCGCGGCGTGCGCACAATATTTCTCGAAGTTGAGGAAAATAACCAGCCGGCGCGGCGGCTGTACGATGGGGCCGGATTCATGGTGGTCGGGCGCCGCGAACGCTACTATAAGCAGCCGAACGGGGAACAATTGAACGCCCTTCTGATGCGACGTGACTTGTCGTAACATTGGTGGCAGAAAGCGCCCCCGCCAGGCAGACAAGCTATGACCGCACTGAAACCTTCTTCCGCATCCAAGGCGTCCGGTATCGAAGCCCGCTGTGCCGCCACCGGCATGCGCATGACCGAGCAGCGCCGTGTCATCGCCCGCGTGCTCGCGGAGGCGATCGATCATCCCGATGTCGAGGAATTGTACCGGCGCTGCGTTGCCGTCGACGACAAGATCTCGATCTCGACCGTGTATCGCACCGTCAAGCTGTTCGAGGACGCCGGCATCATCGAACGCCATGATTTCCGCGAGGGCCGCGCGCGCTACGAGCAGATGCGCGACAGCCATCACGATCACCTCATCAATCTGCGCGACGGCAAGGTGATCGAGTTCACCTCCGAGGAGATCGAGAAGCTGCAGGCGGAGATCGCCCGCAAGCTCGGCTACCGGCTGGTCGACCACCGGCTCGAGCTCTATTGCGTCCCGCTCGACGACGACAAGCCGACGTCTTAAGTGGCATGATCTCCGCGCAAACGCGTTTCGCGTTTGTCGCGCGGGAAAACCGCTACACACTTTTCCGGATCATGCCTTAGTGCCGATAGACCTCATCATCTTCGATTGCGACGGTGTGCTCGTGGACAGCGAGGTGATCTCCTGTCGCGCGCATGCGGATGTGCTGACGCGTCACGGTTATCCGATCACCTCGGAGCAGGTGCTGGTCCGCTTCCTCGGCGTGTCCGAGAAAGATGCGCGGCGGATGGTCGAGCAGGAGATCGGTCGCAGCCTCCCCCACGATATAGAGCAGCAGGTGAATGCGGCCACGCTGCAATTCTACGCCAGCGATCTGCAGCCGATCACCCATGTGGCTGCGGCGATCGGCGCGATCGATTTGCCCAAATGCGTCGCATCGAGCGGCACGCCGGAGAAGATCACTCACGGCCTGACCTGTGCCGGCCTTTACGACCTGCTCGCTCCGCACATCTTCTCAGCGAGCCAGGTCGCACGCGGCAAGCCCGCGCCCGATCTGTTTCTGTTCGCCGCCCAGCAGATGAAGGTCGCGCCGGAACGCTGCCTCGTGATCGAGGACAGCGTCCCCGGGGTAACCGGCGCGTCCGCGGCCGGGATGACCGTGCTGGGCTTTCACGGCGGCAGCCACTGCCCGCCGGGTCACGCCGAAAGGCTGCGCGCCGCCGGCGCCGGATCGACATTCGATGATATGCGGCAATTGCCGGAGCTGGTCCGACGGATCGAACCGGCCCGCCCCGTGAGGTAGCCTTTGACCGTCATTCCGGGGCACGTGCAGAGCGCGTGAAGCCGGAATCTCGCCCAAAACCTCCGGATTCCGGGGCACGACTGCATCGCACCCCGGAATGACGGCCCAAGAGGCTCCAGTCGCTGGATTTTCGTCCCTCCAACCTATATTTGAGGGCCGTTCTCCACCACAATTCCGGGTTCCATGACGCCGCCGCGCAAGCTGCACATCAAATCATATGGCTGCCAGATGAACGTCTACGATGCCCAGCGCATGGTGGACACGCTGGCTCCGGAAGGATTCGTGGAGACGGCCAGCGCTGATGACGCCGACCTCGTCATCCTCAACACCTGCCACATCCGCGAGAAGGCCTCCGAAAAGGTCTATTCCGAGCTCGGCCGATTGCGCGTCGCCAAGGACGAGGCCGCGCGCGCGGGCCGCGCGATGCAAATCGCGGTCGCGGGCTGCGTCGCGCAGGCCGAGGGCGAGGAGATCGTGCGCCGCGCGCCTGTCGTGGACGTCGTGGTGGGACCGCAGAGCTATCATCACCTGCCGGAACTGCTGAAGCGCGCCGGCAACGAAGGCCGCGCGATCGAGACCGAGTTTCCCGCCCAGGACAAGTTCGGCTTCCTGGCTCAGCCCAAGCCCGACGCGATCCGCGCGCGCGGCATTTCCGCTTTCGTCACGGTGCAGGAAGGTTGCGACAAGTTCTGCACCTTCTGCGTCGTGCCCTACACGCGTGGCTCGGAGGTCTCGCGCCCCGTCGCCAAGATCGTCGACGACGTGAAGCGCCTCGCCGACAACGGCGTGCGCGAGCTGACGCTGATCGGGCAGAACGTCAACGCCTATCATGGCGACGGACCGGACGGAAAAACCTGGCCGCTCGGCAGACTGCTCGAGCATCTGGCGACGATTCCCGGCATCGCGCGGCTGCGCTATTCGACCAGCCACCCCCGTGACGTCGACGACAGCCTGATTGCCGCCCATCGCGATCTCGGTGCCCTGATGCCGTTCGTGCACCTGCCGGTGCAATCGGGTTCGGACCGCATTCTGGCGGCCATGAACCGGAAACATACCGCCGATGATTACCGGCGGGTCATCGACCGTTTCCGCGCCGCGCGCCAAGACATTGCTTTTTCATCAGATTTTATCGTGGGTTTCCCCGGCGAGGGCGAGCAAGATTTTCTCGCCACCCTCGCGCTTGTCACGCAAATCGGTTACGCTGCGGCTTATTCGTTCAAATACTCCGCCCGGCCGGGAACGCCGGCCGCGGACATTCAGGAGACGGTGTCCCCCGCCGAGATGGACCAGCGATTGGAGCGGCTCCAGGAACTGATCGACAGCCAGCAATCGGCCTTCAACAAGGCTGCGATTGGCTCAACGGTCGACGTGCTGTTCGAGCGTCCGGCGCGCAAGGACGGCCAGATCGTCGGCCGCACCGCTTTCCTGCAGCCCGCCCACGTGATGGCCTCGCCCGACATCATCGGACAAATCCTGCCTGTTAGGATCGACAGCCTCGAACGCTACAGCTTTCTCGGTGAGCTCGTGACGCCGCGTGGGGCGCGCGAGCCCGCTTTATCGCCAGCCATCGGAGCCTGAACCCTTGCCAAAAAGCGCATCGGATTCGTCTTCTCTCGCTCCCAGCCGCAAATTTGACCGCGACATGCAAGTACCGCCCGAGACCCAGGTCGTCATCGACTTCGACGACAACCGCGCCGCTTCCGCGCTGGTCGGCCCCTACGGCCAGCATCTGGCGCAGATCGAGCGGCGGCTCGGCGTCGTCGTCGATTCCAAGGGCAACCACATCACGATCGGCGGCACGCGCGACGGCTGCGACGCCGCACGCCGCGTGCTGGAGATGCTCTACGCGCAGGCCGTGAAGGGGCAGGATCTCGACCAGGGCGAGGTCGAGGGCGCGATTCGCGCGGTCATCGCCCAGGGCTCACTGTTCGAGTTCGACGCCAAATCGGCCAAATCGGCGACCTTCGACAGCATCAATCTGCGCAAGCGCCCGGTGCGCGCGCGCACCGCCGCCCAGGACTCCTATATCCGCGCGCTGAAGCGCCACGAGCTGGTGTTCGGCATCGGCCCGGCCGGCACCGGCAAGACCTGGCTCGCGGTTGCGCATGCCGCGCAGCTGTTCGAGCGCAAAGAGGTCGACAAGATCATCCTGTCGCGACCGGCGGTGGAAGCCGGCGAGCGGCTCGGCTTCCTGCCCGGCGATCTCCGCGAGAAGGTCGATCCTTATCTTCGTCCGATCTACGACGCCCTCTACGATCTCATGGATGCGCGCATCGTCGAGCGCGCGCTCCAGACCGGCGAGATCGAGATCGCGCCCCTCGCCTTCATGCGCGGCCGCACGCTCACCAACGCCGCCATCATCCTGGACGAGGCGCAGAACACCACGTCGATGCAGATGAAGATGTTTTTGACGCGCCTCGGCGAGAACAGCCGCATGATCGTGACCGGCGATCCCTCGCAGATCGACCTGCCGAACGGCCAGACCTCGGGCCTGGCCGAAGCGACCCGCCTCCTGGGCGGTGTCGAGGGCATCGCCCAGGTTCATTTCAAAGCCGAGGACGTGATCCGCCACGAACTCGTGGCGCGGATCGTCGCCGCCTACGAAGGCTCGCCGCAGCGGCCGGCCGCCGGCAAATCCTGACGAGGCAACAGCCGGACCCAGAGAGCGCGGACACGGCGCCCTTGTCCCAGTCAACACAATGCCCCATCCCAACCTTCCCATGACCGAGGTCCTCGTCGTCGCCGATTGCTGGCAGCGCGAGCCCGATTCCGAAGCCGTGATCCAGCGCGCGGTTGCGGCCGCCGCCGAGAGTGTCGACGAAGACGTTGCCGACGCTGAAGTGGCGGTGATGCTGACCGATGATGCCGGCATCCGCACCCTCAACAGCAACTGGCGCGGTATCGACAAGCCGACCAACGTGCTGTCGTTTCCCGCGCTTCAGCCGGAGGGCGAGTGGAAGCCGGGCGAGGCGCCGCGCATGCTCGGCGATATCGCGATCGCCTACGAGACCATGCGGCGCGAGGCGGACGAGGAACACAAGCCGTTCGACCACCATTTAAGCCATCTCGCCGTGCACGGCTTCCTGCATCTGATCGGCTACGACCACGAGAACGACGGCGACGCCGAGGAGATGGAAGCCCTGGAGACGCAGATCCTGGCTCACCTTGGAATTCCCGATCCCTATGCAGACCGCGCAGGGACGCACTGAGATGCCGGACTCCGACCCAATTCAAGACAACCCGCGCCACACGGCCAATCTGCCGGCCGTGGTGACCCAGGGCGAGGTGATGCGCCCGACCGCCGATGGCTGGCTCTTGCGCGCCATCCGCACGCTGTTCGGCTGGAAGGCGGGATCGGTGCGCGACGACCTCCAGGTCGTGCTCGATGCGACCACGCCCGACGACACCGGCTTCTCGGCGGTCGAGCGCACCATGCTGCGCAACATCCTCGGTCTGCACGAGCGGCGCATCGCCGACGTCATGGTCCATCGCGCCGACGTCGTCGCGGTGAAGCGCGACATCCCGCTCGGCGAGTTGATGGACCGCTTCGAGAGCGCCGGCCATTCGCGCCTCGTGGTCTACAACGAGACGCTCGACGATCCCGTCGGCATTGTCCATATCCGCGACCTGCTCGCCTTCATGACCGCCCGTGCGCGCGTGTCGGAAGCCACCAAGACCAAGCGCAAGAAGCCGCTGCCGGCCGGGCTCGACCTCCGCACCGTCGATCTGGCGCTGCCGCTCGAGGAAGCGCGCATCATCCGCAAGCTGCTCTACGTGCCGCCGTCGATGCGGGCGATCGACCTGCTCGCGCAGATGCAGGCCACACGCATTCACCTCGCGCTGGTGGTCGACGAATATGGCGGCAGCGACGGGCTGGTTTCGCTCGAGGACATCGTCGAGCAGATCGTCGGCGAGATCGACGACGAGCACGACAGCGACGAGCCGCCCTCGATCGTGCGCCTGCCCGACAATGCCTTCATCGCCGACGCCCGCGCCAGCCTCGACGACGTCCGCTCGGTGATCGGCGAGGATTTCGTCACCGGCGAGGCCGGCGAGGAAGTGGAGACGCTGGGCGGCTATCTCGTCAGCTTCGTCGGGCGCCTGCCGGTGCGCGGCGAGGTGATCTCGGGTCCCGGCAATTACGAGATCGAGGTGCTCGATGCCGATCCGCGCCGCGTCAAGCGGCTGCGCATCTCGACGCGGAAGGAGCGCCCTGCGCCCCGCACTCAGCGCGAGAGCCGGCGCCGCGAGGCTACGCCGGACAGCGGTCAATCGCCGGCCAACGACACGCCCACCCCGCCGCCAAGCGACGGGACCGGCCAAAAGTGAGTCCGTTCCAGCGGCTTCGGCAGATTGCGCTTGCCATCATCCTCGCCTGGGGATGGAAGCGCGCCGTCATCGCCATGGGGTGCGGAGCGCTGTCCGTGCTGGCGCTGGCGCCGTTCAACCTCTTCCCGGTGCTGTTCATCACCTTCCCGGTACTGGTCTGGCTGATCGACGGCGCCGGCGCCGGACGCTATGGCGGCGTCCCCGCCGCGGCGCTGACCGGCTACTGGTTCGGGCTCGGCTATTTCGTCCCCGGCCTCTACTGGATCGGCTACGCCTTCTTCGTCGAGGCCGACGTGTTCGCCTGGCTGACGCCGTTCGCGGTGCTCGGCCTGCCGGCTTACCTGTCCATCTTCACCGCGATCGGCTTTGCGCTGGCACGCCTGCTCTGGACCAAGAACGCCACGCGCGTGCTTGCGCTTGCGGCAAGCCTCACAATCAGCGAATGGCTGCGCGGTCACCTGCTGACCGGCTTTCCCTGGAACGCGTTCGGCTATGCGCTGTCCGAGCCGCTGCCGCTGGCGCAGACGGCCTCGCTGGTCGGCCTGTGGGGCTTGACGTTCCTGACGGTTGCGATCTTCGCGAGCCCCGCGACGCTGATCGACCGCACTCCCGATCGCCGCCTGGCGTGGCGCGTGCCGGCGGCCGCAATTGCGCTCCTGGTTGTCATGAGCATCTTCGGCGCGATCCGCCTGTCGCTGCATCCGACCACGATGGTCGCAGGCGCCAAGCTACGCCTGATGCAACCGAACCTGCAGCAGGACGCGAAATTCAATTACGCCGCCAAGTCGGAGGTGATGAAAAAATATTTGGCGCTGTCGGACCGCGCCTCCGGCCCGCAATCGACCGGCGTGCGCGATGCCACCATCCTGATCTGGCCGGAATCGGCCTTTCCGTTCTTCCTGACCCGCGAAGCCGACGCGATGGCGCAGATCGCCGATCTTCTGCCCAAGGGCACGGTGCTGATCACGGGGTCGGTCCGCGCGCCCGACCTGCCGCGGGGCACGCCGATCACGCGTGCCTATAATTCGATCTACGTCATCGATCACGACGGCAGCGTGCTCGCAGTGTACGACAAGTTGCATTTGGTGCCGTTCGGAGAATTTCTTCCCTACCAGGCACTGATGGAGAAGCTCGGTTTCGAGCAACTGACGCGTGTGCGCGGCGGCTTTATTCCCGGCACGGTGCGGCATGCGCTGCAGGTGCCCGGCGCGCCGCCCGCGCTACCGCTGATCTGTTACGAGGCAATCTTTCCCGGTGAGGTGGCTGGACGCAATGAACGTCCGGGCTGGATCGTGAACCTCACCAATGACGGTTGGTTCGGCATTTCGACCGGCCCCTATCAGCATCTCGAGCAGTCGCGCATGCGCGCGATCGAGCTCGGATTGCCGCTGGTCCGCTCTGCCAATACCGGTATCTCTGCGGTGATCGATCCGGTGGGCCGCACCGTCGCCAGCCTCGGTCTCGGCATCGAAGGCATTTTGGATGCAAGTCTGCCTGCCGCGATATCACCGACGGTCTATGCGCGGGTAGGCGACGTGCCGGCCGCCATGCTCGTCGCGCTGGCCGTGATTCTGGCGGTCCGCCGACGTGTCACCAAGCGGAAGGCCTGATCGCGCCGTCGCCGCGGAGGCGGCCGGAAACTTTTGACAACCGTAGTCCGACGGTTGACAGACTGCACATGGGCTCCCCATTCTGCACCGGCTGCAAAAGACAGTGGGCATTGCTAAATTTCTCCGCAATGTTTCCCAATAAGAGGGTCTGATTTGACGATGCTTGCACCTGAGGCACTCCAGTTGATTGCGCTGAAGGTGGTGTTTGGAGGGCTGAGGAAATGTCGAAAGCGCCCAACCCTGTTGACAAATATGTCGGCAGTCGCGTGCGTATGCGCCGCATCATGTTGGGCATGAGCCAGGAAAAGCTCGGTGAAGCTTTGGGCCTGACTTTCCAGCAGATCCAGAAATACGAGAAGGGCACGAACCGGGTCGGCGCGAGCCGCATCCAGCAGATCGCCGAAATTCTCCAGGTGCCGGTGTCGTTCCTGTTCGAGGGCGGCCCGAGCGGCGTGCCGGGTCCGGATGGCTTCAGCGAAGGCGCCTCGCCTTCCTATGTGTCGGACTTTCTCGCGACGTCCGAAGGACTTGCCCTGACCAAGGCGTTCACGCGAATCACCGATTCGAAGATGCGCCGCTCGATCGTCGATCTCGTCGAGCAGATTGCGGCTCGCGAAGGTCCCGACAAGCGCTGATCGCCATCTCAATGGCGATTTGAGACCGCGTCAAATCTGGCCTATGTCGTCATTTGTGGCCGCGCTTTGATGCGCGTCCGCTTCGATGATGCGATTCAAAGGCACAGATGCGTCCATGGCCAGCTCCAATTGGTTCGATTCCCAAACTATTCTCGATGGCATCCGCCGCTGGGTGGAGGTCGAGACGCCGACGGAAGCGCCTGAACAAGTCAACAGGCTGATCTCGATGGTCGCGGAGCAATACCGCGATCTGCCGGTTACGCTGGAGCGCGTCGCCGGCGTCGATGGCTGCGGCGATCATCTCATCGCGCGCTCGAATTGGGGGCAGGACCGGCCGGGCATCCTGGTGCTGAGCCACCTCGATACCGTTCATCCCATGGGATTCATCGAGCGCCTGCCGTTCAAGGTCGAAGGCGACGTCGCGTACGGTCCCGGCATCTACGACATGAAGGGCGGCGCCTACATCGCCCATCACGCGTTTGCCGCATTGTGTGCCACAGTCGATCGCTCGCCGCTCGGCATCACGCATTTGTTCACCTCCGACGAGGAGATCGGCAGCCCCACCTCTCGCGCACTCATCGAGACGGAAGGGCGCAAGGCCAAATACGTGCTGGTGACGGAGCCGGCGCGCGACGGCGGCAAGATCGTCACTGGACGCAAGGGCGTCGGACGCTTCAAGGTTTTCATCAAGGGCGTGCCCGCGCATGCCGGCTCGCGGCCGGAAGACGGCCGCAGCGCCGTGCGCGAGCTTGGCAACGTCATCCTGGCTCTGGAAGGGATGAACGACCTGACACGCGGCGTGAGCGTCAATGTCGGCGTGGTACGTGGCGGCACGCGCCCCAACGTCACGCCGCAAGCGGCCTATGCCGAGGTCGATCTGCGTGTACTGAGCCTTGCGGACGCAGAGGAGTTCGTCGGCAAGATCCTTGGGCTGACGTCGAAGACCGACGGCGTCACCGTCACCGTCACCGGCGAGCTCAACCGTCCGCCCTACGAGAAGAGCAACGCGGGCAACTCGCTGTACGAGCACGCGAAGACGCTCGCCGGCGAGATCGGCTTCGAGCTGGTCGACACCCACACCGGCGGCGGTTCGGACGGCAATTTCACCGCGGCCCATACCGCGACGCTTGACGGTCTCGGCGTCGACGGCAAGGGCGCGCACACTCATTATGAGCAGCTCCATGTCTCCTCGCTCGCGCCGCGCGCGCGGCTGCTCCATCGCCTGTACCAGACGCTGCGATGAGCGGGCGCAAATCAGAGCCCGATCGCGATGACAGCGAGCGCGCGTTCTTCGGGCGCCGCAAGGGTCACAAGCTCAGGCAGCATCAGGCCGAGCTGATTGGTCAACTGCTGCCGCATCTGGCGCTCGACATCGACGGTGAGACGCCGGCGGATGCAAGCGAGATCTTCGATCCCGCCGCCGACGATGTCAGGCTCGAGATCGGCTTCGGCGGCGGCGAGCATCTTTCGGCCGAGGCACAAAGCTTCGCCACGACAGGCTTCATCGGCTGCGAGCCCTATGTCAACGGCATGGCCAAGATCCTCGCGCAGATCGAGGCCGCCAACATCGGCAACATCCGCCTGTTTGCAGGCGATGCCGCCGAGCTGCTGGCCTGGCTGCCCAAGGCATCGCTGTCGCGGATCGACCTGATTCATCCCGATCCCTGGCCGAAGCGGCGGCACTGGAAACGACGCTTCGTCCAGGACAGGACGATCGCCGCGATGGCGCGCGTGCTGAAGCCGAACGGCGAATTCCGCTTCGTCTGCGACATCGACGATTACTGCGCCTGGACGCTGTCGCATCTTGCGCGTTCGCAGGATTTCGTCTGGCTTGCCGAACGCGCCGACGACTTCAGGCAGCCATGGGCGGGCTACACCATGACGCGCTACGGCCGGAAGGCCGCGCGCGAAGGACGGAAGGCTGCGTATTTGCGGTTCAGACGACTCTAGATCGTCTGCCGGTTGCGCCAGAAATTGACGACGCGCTCGGCGGTCGTCGGCATCAGGCGCGTGAAGTTCACGCGCGCGGCCTCGATATCGGCATCGGCCGGCGTGCGGTGCGGCCCGTACCAGAGCAGGATGAGCGCGCGCACCGTGGGCCAGCCGAGATTCAGCACGCGGCCGAGAATGAGGATCGGGTCGTAGCGGTCGCCTGAGATCAGGCGGTCGAGCACAGAGAGGCGAACGCCGGACATCGCCGAAAGCGAGGCGATCGATTCCTCGTATTTGTTCGCCTTGGCGAAGCCCAGCAGCGCGCTCTCGCCGAGATGGCCCTCGCGATGCAGGGTGAGCACCGTGCGCTGGGCCGCGGAGAAATCGCGCCGCGGTCCCGGCGGCAGCGCGGCCTCCTCGATGGCCACCATCGCGCGCTTGATCTCGACCTGGCGCGCGGGATTGACCACGCTGGAGAGCCGCCGGCGGATGACGTCGAGCGTGCCGTCGAGAAGCTGTTTCAGGTTCTCGCCCGAGAGATCACGGCGCTGGCCGATCTTGAGCGTCAGCACGCCGTCCTGCGCCGCACGCTTGATCAGCTCGGAATAGCTGCCAGGCGAGAACACCGCACCGGCATTGCCCGCGGCGCGGCGCACCACGTCGCGATCGCCGCGCTCCACCAGCACGTCGGTGATGACGGAAGACAAAGCGGGGCGCTCCGTCATCGCAAGCAAATGCCCCTGGCCCTTCAGCCGCGCAATCTCGACCAGCGCGGCGTCATCGAGCACGGGCGAGCGGCGCAGCACGGGGCCGGCCACCATGATCTCGTTCTCGCGCGCGAGTTGATTGACCAGATGCGGCGGCGCGTTGCTCAGGTGCGAGAAGCGCTCGGCGAGGTCGACGCGCGAGGCAAGCTCCGCATGCGGGACGAGATCGATCAGGAGGTTGTCGAAGAGATCGATGAGCTCGGGCCGAAGATTGGCGGAATCCTGGAAGAACAGCTCGGAGATGGCGCGCGCGATTTCGCCGCGTCGCCGCGGATCGCCGCGTTTGACGATATCGTCCAGTCCGGGAATGAGCGACGTGGCAACGGTCATGAAAACGCAACTCGTACGGGGCACGCCGCGGGCGCGCCCTTGGTCCAAGCCGCCCCACAATCAGGGAATTTAGCCCCCCGAGGTGAAGGAAGCGTTAGGCCCGGGGCGCCGCGAATCGGGCGCAAAAAGCCTCGTCTGGCCCGCGATGGGCCTTGTCCGGGGGGACAGAAAGCGCTATATCAGCGCCAATTCATCTTCTCATACGATCCGCGTAGTGAGAGTGGGCCCGAAAGGACCCGCTCTTTTTTATTACCCGAACGCGGCTTGGCGGAAGATGCGGCCCGACGCGCTGTCGGGAAGTTCCGAAGCGGGCTTTGAAAATCGTAACCAAGCCTTAACCATCGAGCGCCTTGACCCCTGATATGACCGAACCGAACACTGGTTCCACGGATGCCGAATTGCTGGCCGAGCCGAGGCTCGTGGTCGAGCCGGGCGCGGCGGCACGTGTGTCCGCGGTCGCAGCGCCGGTGCTCGAGGGCATGGGCTACCGCCTGGTGCGGATCCGTATTTCCGGGGAAGCCGGCTGCACCGTGCAGATCATGGCCGAACGGCCGGACGGCTCGATGCAACTCGAGGATTGCGAGGCGATCTCGCGGGCGCTGTCGCCCGTGCTCGATGTCGCCGACCCCATCGATCGCGCCTATCGGCTGGAGATCTCCTCGCCGGGGATCGACCGCCCGCTGGTGCGCCGTTCCGATTTCGAGCGCTATTCCGGGCATCTGGTAAAGATCGAGATGGCCGTCGCCCATGAAGGGCGCAAGCGGTTCCGTGGCATGCTTGGTACTGTCGAAGGCGACCAAGTGCATCTGCGTCGCGACGACGTTAAGGCCGGCGACGCCGCCGACGTACTCCTGACGATGGAAGATATCGGCGAAGCACGGCTGGTGCTGACCGACGAGCTGATCGCGGAATCGATGCGCCGCGGCAAGGCCGAGGAGCGCCAGATGCGCCGCGATCTCGGCATCGAGCCGCCACAGGCGCCGCACGCCGAGATCAGTGCGAAAACCACCAAGAACACCAAGCCGCAAAAGAAGCCGGCCCCGACCAATACGAAGAAGCATCGCCTGGCCGCCGAACGCGCGCGACGGGGCGAGATCGAGCCTGACGAAGGAGACTAGCCATGGCAGTCAGCGCCAATCGACTTGAGTTGCTCCAGATCGCCGATGCCGTTGCGCGCGAGAAATCGATCGACCGCGGCATCGTCATCGCGGCGATGGAGGATGCCATCGCCAAGGCGGCCCGCGCACGCTACGGCAGCGAAACTGACGTTCACGCCGAGATCGACCCGAAGAAGGGCGAGCTGCGGCTGTCGCGCCACATGCTGGTGGTCGAGAAGGTCGAAAACCATTCCAACCAGATCTCGCTGGTGGACGCGCAGCGCGCCAATCCCGGCGCCCAGGTCGGCGACACCATCGCCGACACCCTGCCGCCGCTGGAATATGGCCGCATCGCCGCGCAATCGGCCAAGCAGGTCATCGTGCAGAAGGTGCGCGAGGCCGAGCGCGACCGGCAATATCAGGAATTCAAGGATCGCATCGGCGACATCGTCAACGGCGTCGTCAAGCGCGTCGAATATGGCAGCGTGATCGTCGATCTCGGTCGTGGCGAAGCCATCATCCGCCGTGACGAGATGCTGCCGCGCGAAGTGTTCCGCAACGGCGACCGCGTCCGTGCCTACATCTTCGACGTCCGCCGCGAGACGAGAGGTCCGCAGATCTTCCTCTCCCGCACCCATCCGCAGTTCATGGCGAAGCTGTTCGCGCAGGAAGTGCCGGAAATCTATGACGGCATCGTCGAGATCAAGGCGGTTGCCCGCGATCCGGGCTCGCGCGCGAAAATCGGCGTGATTTCCCGCGATTCCTCGGTCGATCCGGTCGGCGCCTGCGTCGGCATGCGCGGCTCGCGCGTGCAGGCCGTGGTGAACGAATTGCAGGGCGAGAAGATCGACATCATCCCGTGGTCGCCCGACATCGCGACCTTCGTGGTCAACGCGCTGGCGCCGGCCGAAGTGTCCAAGGTCGTGATCGACGAAGACCGCGAGCGCATCGAGGTGGTCGTGCCCGACACCAACAACCAGCTCTCGCTGGCGATCGGCCGCCGCGGCCAGAACGTGCGTCTGGCCTCGCAGCTCACCGGCTGGGACATCGACATCCTGACCGAGCAGGAGGAATCGGAGCGCCGCCAGGCCGACTTCGAGAACTCCACCCGCGTCTTCATGGAATCGCTCAACGTCGACGAAGTGGTCGGCCAGCTGCTGGCGTCCGAAGGCTTCACCTCGGTCGAAGAACTCGCCATGGTGGACCTCAAGGAACTCGCCGGCATCGAGGGCTTCGACGAGGAGACCGCGCAGGAGCTCCAGAGCCGTGCCCGCGAATATCTCGAGCAGCAGGAAGCTGAGATCGAGGCCAGGCGCAAGGAGCTGGGTGTCGAGGACGCCGTCAAGGACGTCCCCGGCGTCACCTCCAAGATGCTGGTGAAGTTCGGCGAGAACGACATCAAGACGGTCGACGACCTCGCCGGCTGCGCCACCGACGATCTGGTCGGCTGGACCGAACGCAAGGAAGGCGGCGAGCAGACCAAGTTCCCCGGCGCGCTCGACGGTATCGACATTTCCCGTGACGATGCCGAGGCGATGATCATGCAGGCCCGCGTCAAGGCCGGCTGGATCACCGAGGCCGATCTGGCCAAGCCCGCTGAGGAGGCTGAGGCCACCGAAGATCAGCCGGCTTAAGGGCAAAGGAGAATGTCGCCCGGATGCTCACCGATACTGACCCCGAACTTGACCATGGCCCGCGGACCGAAAGGTCCGCGACCATGCGGATGTGCGCGGTCAGTCGGCAGGTCCGGCCGATCGACGAGCTGATCCGCTTCGTCATTTCGCCGCAAGGCGACGTAGTTCCAGATCTCAAGCGCAAGCTGCCCGGACGCGGCATGTGGCTCACCGCCTCACGCGGGGTGGTTGCGGAAGCCGTCCGGCGTCACCAATTTAGCAAGGCCTTCAAGCGCGAGCTGCGCATCCCTCAGACGCTTCCTGCCGATATCGAGGCGCTCCTGGTTCGGAGCGTGACGGAAGCCCTTGGGATCGCCGCCAAAGCGGGCCAGGTCGTGGCCGGCTTCGGCAAGGTCGAAAGCGCCCTTCGGGAAGGCACGGCCGGGGTCCTGATCCACGCCAGCGACGGGGCCGCGGACGGAATCCGCAAATTGGACATGCTGGCGCGTCAAAATGCCGGAAATCGCGGCGCCAAGCCGCAGATTCCCGTCGTTACCGCGCTGAAATCGTTAGAATTGGATTTGGCACTGACCCGGTCAAATGTGATACATGCTGCCCTGCTCGCGGGCCCGGCGAGCAAGTCATTCCTGTCACGTAGCCAGATGCTGGTCCGATACCGGATGGCGGACGCTGACAAGACTGCCGAAAAGCCCGGCCAGGATTTCTGAGAGATACGACGACCCAATAGGACGGTGCGGCAACGCACAACACTGATAAATCAGGATTAGGACTGCTGAATGGTTGATACCAAGACCCCTGACGACAAGAAGCTGAGCGTTCCGAGCAAGACGCTATCGCTCAAGCCGCGCGTCGAAACGGGCACTGTCCGCCAGAGCTTCAGCCATGGCCGCAGCAAGCAGGTCGTGGTCGAGAAGCGCGGCAAGCGCCGCATCGACGGCAGTGCCGAACCGCAGGCTCCCACGGTTGTCGCGAAGCCGGCGCCGGCCGCGCCAACTCCGACGCCCGCCCCGTCGCGCCCTGCGCCGCCGCGCAACGCCGGATCCGGCGTGGTGCTGCGCACGCTGACCGAGGACGAACGTTCCGCCCGCGCCAGCGCGCTGGCCGATGCCAAGGTGCGCGAAGTCGAAGAGCGCCGCCAGGCCGAGGAAGAGGCCCAGCGCCGCGCTGTTCGCGAAGCCGCTGAACGCGTCGAGCGCGAAGCTGCCGAATCCCGCCGCAAGGCCGAGGAAGAGCGTCACCGTCACGAGGACGAAGCCAAGCGCAAGGCAGAGACCGAGGCCAAGAAGCGTTTTGGCGAAGGCTAGCAGCCGGCATCCGCACCGCGCCCCGCAGCCGCCGCCCCGGCCACTCCGGCGCCGCGCAC
>NZ_PTFE01000077.1:0-39625 GCF_002936975.1 Bradyrhizobium sp. AC87j1 | reverse complement strand
GACGGTCTCTCCGCGTCGAAAGTGCCCGTGGGGAGAGATCACCCCACCCCGTCTCACACTTCGCTGCGCTCAATGTGAGCCGACCCTCCCCCTCCAGGGGAGGGTAAGAAGGGCGCCTACCCGCCGAGCTTGGCCTCCAGCGCCACGATGCGCGCCTTCAGGGCCTCGTTCTCCTCGCGGGCCAGGCGGGCCATGTCCTTGACCGCCTCGAACTCCTCGCGCTTGACGAGGTCCATGTCGCGCAGGAATTTTTCGGCCTGGGTGCGCATCACCGTGTCGAACTCGCGCTTGACGCCCTGCGCGGCACCGGCGGCATCGTTCATCAGGCGGCCGATCTCGTCGAAAAACCGGTTGTTGGTCTGGGTCATTTCGGTCTCCTGGCGGCCTCAACTTTGCGCGAACTCTCGAAAAGACAATGGCAATCCGAGCGGAACGGTTCAAGGCCCGATCGGAGGTATCCTTGTCATGCCCCGGTTTCCTTGCAATCGTATTCATCGTCCCTGCATAAGAAGAATCACAAGGCGCATGAGATGATCGACCAGCAGATCGCGATCCCCACCAGGGACGGCCACACCGCAACCTTCATCAGCCATCCCGAACGTGGCGGGCCGTTTCCGGTCATCCTGTTCTACATGGACGCGCCGGCGATCCGCGAAGAGCTGCGCGACATGGCGCGCCGGCTCGCGACCTCAGGCTATTACGTGATGCTGCCGAACCTCTATTATCGCTCCGGCGTGATGGAGCTCGGCGCGCTTCCGGCCGACCCGAACGCGCCGGAGCGCAAGCGCATGTTCCAGCTGATGGGCTCGCTCACCATCCCCATGATCATGGACGACACCAGCGCACTGCTCGCCTATGCCGAGGGCCAGGCGGCCGCGAACACCAAGCTGGTCGGCACCGTCGGCTATTGCATGAGCGGCCGCTACGCCATCAACGCCGCCACGCATTTCCATGACAGCGTCAAGGCAGCCGCCTCGATCTACGGCGTGCAGCTGGCAACGGATCAGGACGACAGCCCGCATCTGGCCGCGGCTAAGACCAAGGCCGAGCTCTATTTCGGCTGCGCCGAGACCGATGTCTATGCGCCGCCGGAGATTATCGAGAAGGTCAAAGAGGGCATGAAAGCTGCGAAAGCCGAGGTCGAGATCTATCCCGGCACGCATCACGGCTTCGCCTTCCCCAAGCGCCCGGTCTATGACCGCGACGCCGCCGAGCGGCATTGGGAGCGCCTGCTGGCGCTCTATCGCCGCAATCTCGTCCAGATATAGAAGGCGAGATGCAACTTCTTCTCATCGACTTCCCCGCCTTCAAGCCGATCGCGCTGGAGATCGGGCCGTTCGCGATCCGCTGGTACGCGCTGGCCTATATCTGCGGCATCGTGTTCGGCTGGCTCTATGCGCGCTCGCTGCTGAAGAAAGAGCGCCTGTGGGGCGGCCCCGCGCCGATGTCGCTGCTGCAGATCGACGACTTCATCCTGTGGGTCACGCTCGGCATCATTCTCGGCGGCCGCACCGGCTACGTGCTGTTCTACAATCTGCCTTTCTTCATCGATCATCCTGCCGCGATCTTCCGATTGTGGGAGGGCGGCATGTCCTTCCATGGCGGCTTCCTCGGCTGCGTCGTCGCGGTGATGTGGTTCGCCTTTCGCAATGGCATCTCGATCCTGTCGCTCGGCGACATCACCACCGCGGTCGCGCCGGTCGGGCTGCTGCTCGGGCGCATCGCCAACTTCATCAACGGCGAATTGTGGGGCCGCGCCACCGATGCGAGCCTGCCCTGGGCGATGATCTTCCCCAACGATCCGACGCAGCTGCCGCGTCATCCGAGCCAGCTCTACGAGGCCGGCATGGAAGGCATCCTGCTGTTCACAGTGCTCGCGATCATGATCCGGTTCGGCGCGCTGAAGCGGCCGGGCATGATCCTCGGCGCCTTCATCCTGATCTACGGCCTGACCCGGATTGCCGGCGAGCACTTCCGCGAACCGGACGCGCAGCTCGGCTTCCTCTGGGGCGGATTAACCATGGGCATGCTGCTGTCGATCCCGATGCTTATCGTGGGCGGCATACTTATTGTATTGGCAGTCAGGCGCGGGGCGCCGAAGCCCATCGAGGCCATTCGTTAATTCATTTCGAGAAGACAGATCGTGACCGAACAGCCGCTACTCAACGAGATCAAGGCGCTGATCAAATCCTCAGGTCCCATGCCGGTCTGGCGGTACATGGAACTGTGCCTGATGCATCCGCGCCATGGCTATTACGTCTCGCGCGATCCGCTCGGGCGTGAGGGCGACTTCACCACCGCGCCCGAAGTCAGCCAGATGTTCGGCGAGCTGCTGGGACTATGGACCGCCTCGGTGTGGAAGCAGATGGGCTCGCCGCAATTCCTGCGGCTGATCGAGCTCGGCCCCGGCCGCGGCACCATGATGGCGGACGCGCTGCGCGCCCTTCGCGTGCTGCCACCGCTGTACCAGGCGCTTCATGTCCACATGGTCGAGGTCAATCCCGTCTTGCGCGAGCGGCAGAATGCAACGCTGTCGGGCGTGCGCAACATCGCCTGGCACGACAGCTTCGACGACGTGCCTGAGGGACCGAGCATCATCCTCGCCAACGAATATTTCGACGTGCTGCCGGTCCACCAGATGGTCCGCCACGAGAACGGCTGGCACGAGCGCGTGATCGAGATCGATCCCAACGGCAAGCTTCAATTCGGCGCAGCGCCCGAGCCGACGCCGCGCTTCGACGTGCTGCTGCCGCCTCTCGTGCGCGCCGCACCCGTCGGCGCCGTGTTCGAATGGCGGCCTGACGGCGAGATCATGAAGCTCGCCACGCGCGTGCGCGACCAGGACGGCGCAGCACTGATCATCGATTACGGCCATTTGCGCAGCGATGCCGGCGACACCTTCCAGGCGATTGCGCGCCACACCTTCGCCGATCCCTTGAAGGCGCCGGGCCAGGCCGACGTCACTGCTCATGTCGACTTCCAGGCGCTGGCGCGCGCGGCCGAAGATGTCGGCGCGCGCGTGCACGGGCCGGTGACGCAAGGCGACTTCCTCAAGCGGATCGGCATCGACACAAGGGCCGCCGCCTTGATGCAGAAGGCAACGCCGGAGGTCGCCACCGACATTTCGATCGCCCTCAAGCGGCTGACGGATACCGGGCGCAGCGGCATGGGCTCGATGTTCAAGGTGCTCGGCATCTCCGAGCCGCGGCTGACAGGCATTGCTGGCCTCAGCGATCTCGAACAGGCCGGAGAAGCCTCATGACGCTCGCTTCGTCGCTGCTGTCGGCCGTGCCCGGCCTGCGCCACTCGTTCTTCACCCGCGAAGGCGGCGTCTCCAGTGGCATCTACTCCGCGCTGAACGGCGGCCTCGGCTCAAACGACGATCAGGCCCTTGTCGCGGAGAACCGCCGCCGCATGGCCGAGCATGTCGGCGTCGCGCCGGAACGCTTCCTCAGCCTGCACCAGATCCATTCGCCCGACGTGCTCGTCGCCGAGACGCCGTGGCCGAACGGACCGCGGCCGAAGGGCGATGCGCTGGTGACGAACACGCCCGGCATTGCACTCGGCGTCTCCACCGCCGATTGCGGGCCGGTGCTGTTCGTCGATCCCAACGCGCGCGTGATCGGTGGCGCCCATGCGGGGTGGAAGGGCGCGCTGACCGGCGTGCTGGAAGCGACGATTCTAGCGATGGAAAAACTCGGCGCGACGCGCAGCGGCATCATCGCCGCGATCGGCCCGCTGATCCGCCAGGACAGCTACGAGGTCGGCAACGAGTTCGTGGCGCGCTTCATCGAGGCGGATGCGGACAACGCGATGTACTTCATCCCGTCGGTGCGCGAGGGCCACGCGATGTTCGACCTCGCCGGCTTCATCCGCAAGCGGCTGGACGCCGCCGGCATCCTGTTGATCGACGATCTCGGTCTCGACACCTATGCCGACGAGCGCTTCTTCAGCTATCGCCGCTCGGTGCATCGCAAGGAGCCGGATTACGGCCGCCACGTTCACGCAATCGCGCTCGAAGCGTGAACACAGCGGCAACACGCCGTGTCATTCCGGGGCGATGCCCTGATGCGATGACAGTGGCCTATGTCGCCTCCGCCCTAGACCTTAACCGATTTTAACGATATCGCTGCCCTCCATAATGAGGGACGCGTCATTCATCCTGGGCCGTGCGGGTTCGCGCGTGCTGGCGGTCATGCTGCTCGCGGCAACGACCGCGCTTGGCGGCTGCGCCGGCGGCGGTGGGGCCGCCAATTCCTATGCGATGGCGCCGAGCGCCGGCTCCGGGGCGACGGTCGCCTTCGAATCGATCGACGGCCCGCCGCCGCAGGTGTTCGACCGCATGGTCGGCGTGATCGATAGCGAATCCAAGCTGCGCAGCCTGTCCGTCGTCTCCCGCGAAGGGTCCGCCGTCTACCGCGTGCGCAGCTATCTCTCCGCCCAGGTGGTGCGCGGCAAGACGGTGATCGCCTGGGTCTGGGACGTCTACGACGCCAACCAGCAGCGGGCGCTGCGCCTCTCCGGCGAGGAACCGACCTCGGCCAAAGGCGGCCGCGATCCGTGGGGAGCAGCCGACGACCTCGTGCTGCGGAAGATCGCCCAGGCCGGATTCAGCGGACTTTCCAACATGATCAACGGAACGCCGGATGCACCCGGCGCAGCTCCGGCGTTGCGGGGACCGGCGGTGGCGACCGTGATCCCGGGGGCCCCGGCAGCCGAGATGCCGGCCTCGGCACTCGGCTATGCCGAGCGATAACCCCCGCTAAACCACGGCCTCAAGTTGCGGCCAAGCCGTTGGCCCGACTCAGGATTTCGAAGGGAAAACGTAGCATCCCGGGTTGCCATTGCAGCCTCCGGCCTGATATTTCCTCGCCCGTCGTAACCGTGCTTCCAGTGGGATCTGAGATGTTGAACGTCGTATCCAGCAAAGCGCGGGAGGAAGCGTCTATGTCGGCCAAAAACGGCTCCATCAAGCTCGTCGCCGGCAACTCCAATCCGGCCCTCGCGCAGGCGATCGCGCAGGGCCTGGACCTGCCGCTGACCAAGGCGGTGGTGCGGCGCTTCGCCGACATGGAGATCTTCGTCGAGATCCAGGAGAACGTCCGCGGCTCGGATGCCTTCATCATCCAGTCGACCTCGTTCCCGGCGAACGACCATCTGATGGAATTGCTGATCATCACCGACGCGCTGCGCCGCTCCTCGGCGCGCCGCATCACGGCGGTGCTGCCCTATTTCGGCTACGCCCGGCAGGACCGTAAATCGGGCTCGCGCACGCCGATCTCGGCCAAGCTGGTCGCCAACCTGATCACGCAGGCCGGCGTCGACCGCGTCATGACGCTCGATCTGCACGCCGGCCAGATCCAGGGCTTCTTCGACATCCCGACCGACAACCTCTACGCCGCGCCACTGATGGTGCGGGACATCAAGGAGAGGTTCGACCTCTCCAAGACCATGGTGATCTCGCCCGACGTCGGCGGCGTGGCCCGCGCGCGCGGCCTCGCCAAGCGCATCAACACCCCGCTCGCGATCGTCGACAAGCGCCGCGAACGGGCGGGCGAATCCGAGGTCATGAACGTGATCGGCGACGTCGCCGGCTACACTTGCATCCTGATCGACGACATCGTGGACTCCGGCGGCACGCTGGTGAACGCGGCCGACGCGCTGATCGCCAAGGGTGCCAAGGACGTCTACGCCTACATCACCCACGGCGTGCTCTCCGGCGGCGCGGCCGCCCGCATCGCAGGCTCGAGGCTGAAGGAGCTCGTGATCACCGACTCGATCCTGCCGACGGACGCGGTGACCAAGGCGCCGAACATCCGCACGCTGCCGATCGCCAGCCTGATCTCCGACGCGATCGCGCGCACGGCGGCGGAAGAATCGGTGTCGAGCCTGTTCGACTGAACTTTCTCTCACCTCACCCCGCTTGCAGGCAGAGGTCGATCGCGAGGCATCGGGGTGAGGGAGACACTCCGCGGGTCTCGCTCTCACCGTCCCCGTGGAGGCTCCCCCTCTCCCCGCAAACGGGGCGAGGGAGCGCGCGGTCCTTCCGTCCCTCACGATGGGCCGCAGCACGCCTCGCAGCCCCACGGGTTGTTGCCGGCCGCCGCCCATGACATCATCAAGACAGCGAGTCATTTCTGCTTTCTGGGTGCCTGATGCCACGCCCGAAATTTGCTTGGGAAAAGCTGTCCGATGACGAGTTGCTCAAGCAGCGCCTCTCCAGCCTGAGGGTTACGGTCGAAGGCACCTGGCTCGAGGATTGTGTCGCCATGCTCCACGAGGAGATGGAAGAGCGCGGCATCCGGCTGCGGCCGCACACATGGATCTCGAGCGAGTGGTTCAGCCCGGGCGGTGTGCCCGGCATCGCCATTCCCTTCTATCTCGCTCATCCCCGCCTGATGAAGCTTGAGAAGAAGATGATGTTCGACGTCGAGGGCGGAACCTGGCGGGAGTGCATGGCCATCCTCCGTCACGAGGCGGGCCACGCCATGCAGCACGGCTACCAGCTGCAGCGCCGCCGGCGCTGGCAGCAATTGTTCGGCCCGTCGTCGAAACACTACCCGCGCTACTACCGGCCCAATCCGGCCAGCAGGCGTTACGTTCAGCATCTTCGGCTCTGGTACGCTCAGAGCCACCCGGATGAAGATTTCGCGGAAACCTTTGCAGTGTGGCTGCGACCGCGCTCGAACTGGCGCATGCGATATGCCGGCTGGCCAGCACTGAAGAAGCTCGAATATGTCGACGAGCTGATGGGCGAGATCGCCGGAAAGCGGCCGCCGATCACCACGCGCGAGCGTGTCGACCCGCTGGGCCGGCTCGGCCAGACACTCGAAGAGCACTACAAGAAGAAGCAGGCGTTCTACGCCTTCACACCCCCGAAGACGTACGACCGGGATCTATCCCGGCTGTTTTCAGCCGATCCGCGGCATCACCGTTCAACGCCGGCCTCGACCCTGATCAGGCGGCACCGCGCCCAGATCAGGCAATTGGTCGCACGATGGACGGGCGAGAACCAGCTCACGCTCGATGCCGTGCTCGACGACATGATCTCCCGCTGCCGCGAGCTCGATCTGCGTGCCGTCGGCCGCGAACAGAAACTCGTTCTCGATTTCACCGTTCTCGTGACCGCCAAGACGATGCACGCGCTGTTTGGCCCGTCTCGGCGCAAATGGATCGCGCTATGAGACGCCAACGCATTCTCGTGCTGATGCATCCGGACTTCCTGCCTCCGGACTCCTCCGAGGGATACACACCGCAGGAAATCAACAACTGGAAAACGGAATACGACGTCGTGAGCACCTTACGCGCCGCCGGCCATGAGGTTCGCGTGCTCGGTGCGCAAGAGGAAATCAAGCCGGTTCGCGAAGCGATCGAGCAGTTCAAGCCGCATGTGGTTTTCACGCTGCTGGAGGAATTCCACAACAACGTCGCCTACGACCAGCACATCGCCAGCTATCTCGAACTGATGAAGGTCCCCTACACCGGCTGCAACCCGCGCGGCCTGATCCTGGCGCGCGGCAAGGACCTGTCCAAGACGCTGGTACATCACCGACGCATCGCAGTCCCTGCCTTCGCCGTTTTCCCGATGCGACGCAAGGTCAAGCGGCCGAAGCATCTTGCGCTGCCGCTGATCGTGAAGAGCCTGAACATGGATGGATCCGCCGGCATTTCTCAGGCCTCCATCGTCGATACCGACGAAAAGCTCGCGGAGCGCGTCGCCTTCATCCACGATCGGAGCGAAACCGCAGCCATCGCCGAGCAGTTCATCGAGGGGCGCGAGCTCTATGTCGGTGTGCTCGGCAACAACCGCGTGCGGGTGCTGCCGGTCTGGGAATTGAAATTCGGCAGCATGGGCGGGCGCAGGTCTCGCCACATCGCCACTGAAAAAGCCAAGCATGACACCGATTATCAGGAGCGCCTCGGCATCGTCGACGGACCGGCGAAGGACCTCGCGCCCGAAGTCACTGCGCGCATTCAGCGTGCCGCGAAGCGCATCTACCGGGCGCTCGGCCTCGATGGCTACGCGCGCATCGATTTTCGTCTCGCCGCCGACGGCACACCGTATTTCATCGAAGCAAACCCAAATCCCGAAATCGCGAAGAGCCAGGAGTTCGCCACGGCGGCCCAACATGACGGGCTCAAATATCCGGATCTCCTGCGCCGCATACTGACGCTTGGGATCAGTCGGGCCAAGGCGGGTGTATCGTTGGGGTGAGCGGGTTCGGCTTGCACCGTTATCGTAGGGTGGGCAAAGGCGCAAAGCGCCGTGCCCACCCTTTTTTGTTTCGCGAGAAGAGGTGGGCACGCTTCGCTTTGCCCACCCTACGGCAGTCTGCCTACCCCACGATCCCCGCGGCGACCTGGCCGCGCAGGCGTTCGAGGCCGAGCAGCGTCTCCGCGCAGGCCGCCGCCACCTCCACGCCCTTGATCGCAAAGTGCTTGCGGAAGAAGTCGTAGTGCACCTCGGTCTCGTGGAATTGCTGCGGCGTCAGCACCGCCGAGAACACCGGCACCTCGGTGCGGAGCTGCACGTCCATCAGCGCCTTGATCACGGTGTCGGCGACGAACTCGTGGCGGTAGATGCCGCCATCGACGACGAGACCGGCCGCGACGATGGCGGTGTAGCGCCGCGTCTTGGCCAGGATCTGCGCGTGCAGCGGGATCTCGAACGAGCCGGGCACCTCGAACACGTCGACATGGGTGAGATGACGCGCCTCGGCCTCCTTGATGAAGGCGATGCGGGCCTCCTCGACCACGTCGCGGTGCCAGCAGGCCTGCACGAAGGCCACCCGCTGCGGTTTGGCAAAGTGCGGATGGTCGGGCGCCGGCGGCGGATCCACTGGAACCGGCGGTTGGGTGACTTCGGAAGTTTCGGTCTTGGGGTCTTGCAGCATCTGATTCATGGCTTTCCTTCTTAAGGACCAGAATCAGGGCACACGGAACGACAAACAGCCGCATCTTGCGATGCGTCTGCCTCCGACCGTTCTCTTTCATCCGGACTTTAACCGTCGGCTTCGGAGTTGCACCGAATCTGCTGACCCCTCCCCCTCGGCAAAATCCTTTTCAGGAAGATCCTGGGGGAAGGCGCTCGCGGGCTTAGGCCTTTCGGCCCTTACCGCCGGTGGGGACTTTCACCCCGCCCTGAGAACATCGGCCGTCCGGGATGAACGGCCTGACCGGAAATATGACGCCAGCCGGCGGCCGCAGCAAGCGTGTTCCGTATGGGCGGATCGCATGGTCCCATGTCATTCCCGCGGGAGCGGCCCTCGCGGGACGGAATTAACGAATGGCGCCCTCCCCCGCGAATCCGATTCCGGTTTGTTCTCATCCATCCGGATCGAGGACTTCCCTCCGTTAAGAATTGTGGCGGAGATGAGCTGTGGACGAACGAGTCCTGGCTTGTGGACGGACTCGGGACCCCGTTGCGCAGATTCCGCAAATCACATCACTTGATCCGCGACAGGCCCGCGCCGATCCGAGGGGATCGCAAGAGCGACCCCGAGGGGAATCGCGATAGCGACATTGAGGGAGCGTACCGGGCCGACCGCGTGCGTATCAAAGACAACAAAAGGCAAGAGGTCGAGACGGCATGTCCCTGCTCGAAGGCACTATCGATTCCAAAAGCCATCCGCTCGCGGTGGTCGAGGATATCGCTGCCAGCAACAACTGGCCGTTTGAACGCTCCGGCGAAGACGAACTCACCATTGTCTCCAAGGGACAATGGACCGACTACCAGATCTCGTTCACCTGGATGGGCGAGATCGAGGCGCTGCATCTGGCCTGCGCGTTCGACATGAAGATTCCGGTTGCGCGCCGCGGCGAGGTCCAGCGGCTCGTCGCCGCGGTCAACGAGCAGCTGTGGGTCGGGCACTTCGATCTCTGGACCAACACCGGCATGATCATGCACCGCCAGGCCCTGGTGCTGCCGGGCGGGCTCACCGCCTCGACCGCGCAATGCGAAGCCATGCTCGCCGGCGCCATCCACGCCTGCGAACGCTATTTCCCGGCGTTCCAGTTCGTGGTGTGGGCAGGCAAGACCACGACGGAAGCCATGGACGCGGCGATGTTCGATACGGTGGGAGAGGCGTAAGGTCTGCTCTCAAGCGCATGAGGAGACCACTGCTCTCTCCTCATCGTCGTCCCTGCGAACGCAGGGACCCATACCGCGTGATTTCGCCGTAGCGCGCAATGCTTGTTGCTCTGCTCTCGATCCACTAGAACCGCCTGTGGTTATGGGTCCCCGCTTTCGCGGGGACGACAGCGAACGCGTGGCAACGGCGATGGCAGACAACAACCCCCTCAAAAACATCACCGGCACCATCCTCCTCGCCGGCGCCGGCAAGATGGGCGGCGCGATGCTGACCGGATGGCTGTCGGGCGGGCTTGACCCGCGCCGCGTCGCCGTGATCGATCCGCACATCTCGCCCGAGATCACCGCGCTTGCCGCCAAGGGCGTTGCGCTCAATCCTGACGTGACGACGGCCGGCCAGGTCGAGACGCTGGTCGTCGCGGTGAAACCGCAGATGTTCCGCGAGGCGGGCGTCAAATTGAAGTCGTTCGTCTCGGACAAGACGTCGGTGGTCTCGATCATGGCGGGAACCACGATCGCATCGCTCCAGGAGGTCTGCGGCGGCGCCGTGGTGCGCGCGATGCCGAACACGCCGGCCGCGATCGGCCGCGGCATCACCGTTGCGGTCGCAGCCAAGAACGTCAGCGCCGGGCAGCGCGCGGTGGCCGATGCGCTGCTGCGCGCCACCGGCTCGGTCGAATGGGTCGATGACGAGAGCCTGATGGACGCGGTCACGGCCGTCTCCGGCTCAGGCCCAGCCTATGTGTTTCTGCTCGCCGAAGAGCTCGCCCGCGCTGGCGTCGAAGCCGGACTGCCTGAGGCGCTGGCAATTAAGCTCGCACGCGAGACCGTCGCCGGCTCCGGCGAACTGCTGCACCAGTCGGAGCTGCCATCGAGCACGCTACGCCAGAACGTCACCTCGCCCGGCGGCACCACGGCCGCCGCGCTCGGTGTGCTGATGGGCGAGCCGGGTCTGCGCGACCTGATGATCCGCGCGATCGCGGCGGCGACGAAGCGGTCGAAGGAATTGGCGAAGTAAGCAGGTGCCGTAGGGTGGGCAAAGCGACTTGTCCGCCGCAGCTCGAAGAGCGAAGGCGGAAGCGTGCCCACGATCTGTATCCATCACGGAGGATGGTGGGCACGGCGCCTTGCGCCTTTGCCCACCCTACGGCGTCGTGCCCGCGGCTAGCCGCCTGTTGAACATCTCGACATTGACGAGCCCGCGCGCGTGGCGGCCTTCGCCGAGCTTGCGGGTGCCCTCGAACGCCTCGACCTCGAAGCGGATGACGCGGCGCTCGACTGCGACGACCTTCGCGGTGGTCCGCACCGTCGCGCCGACGAGCGCGGCTGCGAGATGGCGGATGTCGACCTCGGTGCCGACGGTGACCCAGCCGGGCTGAAGCGCGGAGCGGATCGCATCGCCTGCGGTCATCTCCATTTCCAGGATCATCATCGGCGTCGCGTAGACAAACGGCATGCCCGGCACGAAATGCCCGACCGTGCGCTCCGCCGGGACCACCAGCATGCGCTCGGCATTCATGCCGACCTTGATGAAATCGCGTGCGTCCATGGGTCTTGCTCGTCATTCCGGGGCGGCGCCTAGCGCCGAACCCGAAATCCAGAAGTTTGCGGCACGAGATTCCGGGTTCGCGCTTCGCGCGCCCCGGAATGACGCTAACGCGTCACTTCTTCGCCGCCGCCGCGCGCTCCACGAACGTCTTGCCGCCCTTCATCTTGTGACGGAGCGGGGCTTCGTTGATCTGGATGACGACGGCATCGGCATCGACGCCGAGATTCTTCACCAACGCCTGGGTGATGTCGCGCATCATGCCGGCCTTCTGCTCGTCGGTGCGGCCTTCGGCCATGCTGACAGTGATCTCAGGCATCGTCTTCTCCCTGTTGCTGTCGTCATGGCCGGGCTTGTCCCGGCCATCCACGTGCTTATCCATCAAACAAGACGTGGATGCCCGGGACAAGCCCGGGCATGACGGCTTGGCGGAATAGCTATCCCCACTTTACGTCATGGCGGGCCAGGACCTCGCGCACTTTTGCGACGAGATCGGCTTCGCTGCACGAGAACTGCGCCGGGCGACTCTCGCGCCATTCCTGGTTGGAGGCGATCGCAGCAGCCGCCTTGGCGCCTTCGATCAGATCCTTGATCTGCAGCTCGCCGCGCGCCTTTTCATCCGAGCCCTGGATGATCACGCACGGTGAGTTGCGGCGGTCGGCATATTTGAGCTGATTGCCCATGTTCTTGGGATTGCCGAGATAGAGCTCAGCGCGGATGCCGGCAGTGCGCAAGCTTGCTACCATCTTCTGATAGTCGCCGACGCGGTCGCGGTCGAACACGGTGACGACGACGGGCCCGAATTCCGGCCGCGTGTCGAGCTTGCCGAGCAGCGTCAGCGCGGCCTGCAAACGCGAGACGCCGATCGAAAAACCGGTCGCCGGCACCGGCTCGCCGCGGAAGCGTGAGACCAGGCCATCGTAACGCCCGCCTCCGCCGACCGAGCCGAAGCGCACCGGGCGGCCCTTCTCGTCCTTGGTCTCGAGCAGCAGTTCGACCTCGTAGACGGGGCCGGTGTAATATTCCAGGCCGCGCACGACGGAGGGATCGATCTTGATGCGGTCCGCGCCATAACCCGCAGCGGTGACAAGTCGTGCAATCTCGCCCAGCTCATCGAGTCCGGCCCCGAGAAGACCTTTGCCTTCCATTTGAGAGAAGCGCTGCGGCAACTCGCCAATTAACTGATTGTGCCATGCGCCGTCTGGAAGTTGCTCGAACTTGAACTTGAACTGCAAGCTCTGACGAACTGCCTCAATCTGATCGGAGTCTAGCCCAGCGCCCTTGGTAAAGTCGCCGCTCGGATCTTTTCTTCCGGAGCCCAGCAGCTTTTCCACCTCTGCCCATTCAAATTTGTCGGCCTTATCAATCGCCCTGAGCACAGTGAGGCGTCGACCAAAATGCTCGTCTCCGCCGAGCCCAATGACTTCCATCACGCCGTCGAGCACCTTGCGGTTGTTGACCTTCACGACATAGGAGCCGCGCGCAATGCCCAGCGCCTCCATCGTGTCCGCAGCCATCATGCAGATCTCGGCATCCGCCGCGGGCGTCGCCGAGCCGACCGTGTCGGCGTCGAACTGCATGAACTGGCGGAAGCGGCCGGGGCCGGGCTTTTCGTTGCGGAAGACATAGCCGACCCTGTAGCTGCGGTAGGGCAAGACCAGAGCGTCGGTGCCGTAGCGCTCGCCGACATAGCGGGCGAGCGGCGCGGTCAAATCGTAGCGCAGGCTGATCCACTGCTCGTCGTCGTCCTGGAACGAGAACACGCCCTCGTTGGGGCGGTCCTGGTCGGGCAGGAACTTGCCGAGCGCATCAGTGTATTCCATCGCCGGCGTCTCCACCGGCTCGAAGCCGTAGAGCTCGTAGACGGCGCGGATCTTCTCGACCATCTCGCGCGTCGCGCGGATCGCCGAGGGATCGCGATCCTCGAGCCCGCGCGGCAGGCGCGCCTTCAGTTTCTGGGGTTTTTTGGATTTCTCGGCCATCCGCGGCATTTACCAGCCGGGGCGCGGGGCGGCAACCGGTGCTTAGGGAACGCCGTCATTCCGGGGCGATGCGCAAGCATCGAACCCGGAATCTCGAGATTCCCCGGTGCACAATTGCGCACCTGAGGTCTGGTCCTTCGGACCATTCCGGAATGACGGCCAACCTTTACGGCTGCTCCATCCGCGCCCTCAGGGCATCCGCGTCCGCCTTCGGCAGCGACTTCAGTGTCGGCTTGATGGTTTCGCCGCCGACGATCTTGCCGTTGCGCATGAACATCCAGTCCGAAATGTCGGCTTCGGTGAACTTGACCTCGTCGCCGGCCCGCTTGCCGGGCAGGTCACGCGGTTCATTGGCGAAGAGACCAGAATAGGTCCCGTCAGGCCGCTTCTTCACCTCGCCGATCCAGATGTGCTCACCGCCCTTGCGGGTCGAGAAGCGCACCTTCAGGGCGTGCCCGGCCTCCGACGGCTTTGGCGATTGATAGGAGGCCCAGAAGGTCGGCAACGTGCCGCGGGCGCGCGCGATCGCGGCATTCATTTCGGGATCGCTGGTGCGCACATCGACGATCGGCGAGCGATCTTGCGCGACCACCTCATGCATCGGGCCGATGGTCAGGATGCCGAAAACGGAAACGCCGGTGATTGCGGCGAGAACGACCCATTTCATGGGTTGGGAGAGTTCCGTTGCCATGGTCGCGATGTCCTGATGTCCAGATGTGTCCAGACTTTGTCGCGTGTCGGCAACGGCGCGTTCAGTGCACGAAAAACCACAAACGATGCGCGTTTCCCCTCTCCTCACGAGAGGAGGAACGCGCATCGCCGCATCTCAAAACACCTTGCGGATCCAGTTGTGGGGATCGTTGGTACGGCCGTACTGGATGTCGACGAGCTGCTTGCGCAGGCCCATGGCGACGGGGCCGGCGGCGCCCCCCGAGATCTCGAAATCGCCGCTCACCGAGCGCACCTTGCCGATCGGCGAGATCACGGCCGCGGTGCCGCAGGCGAACGCTTCCTTGAGCTTGCCGCTGGTCGCATCCTTGCGCCACTGGTCGAGCGAATACGGCTCCTCACGCACGGTCTTGCCGGCATCCTTTGCGAGCGCGATGATGGAGTCGCGAGTGATGCCGGGCAGGATGGTACCGAGCGGCGGCGTCGAGAGCGAACCGTCGTCGAACACGAAGAACACGTTCATGCCGCCGAGCTCCTCGATGTAGCGGCGCTCGACCGCGTCGAGGAAGACCACCTGATCGCAGCCATGCTGGATCGCTTCGGCCTGGGCGCGCAGGCTCGCAGCGTAATTGCCGCCGCACTTGACCGCGCCGGTGCCGCCGACGGCAGCGCGCGTGTAATTCTCCGAGACCCAGATCGACACCGGCGCGGGACCGCCCTTGAAATAGGAGCCGACCGGCGAAGCGATGACTGCAAAGATGTATTCGGACGACGGCTTGACGCCGAGGAAGGTCTCGCTCGCGATCATGAAGGGCCGCAGGTAAAGGCTGCCCTCGCCGCCCGGCATCCAGGCGCGGTCGATGCGCACGACCTGCTCGACCGCCTCGATGAAGACGTCCTCGGGCAGCTGCGCCATCGCCATGCGGTCGGCGGAATCCTTGAAGCGCCGCGCATTGGCGTCGGGACGGAACAGGTTCACGCCGCCATCGTCGCGCTTGTAGGCCTTGAGGCCCTCGAAGATTTCCTGGGCGTAGTGCAGCACCGCGCCGGCCGGATCCATCTGGAAGTTGGCGCGTGCCTCGACACGCGCCTCGAACCAGCCGCCCTTGGCCTGGTTGTAGCGCACGATCGCCATGTGATCGGTGAAGACCCGTCCGAAGCCGGGGTCCACCAGCTTGGCCACGCGGTCCTTCTCGGGCGTCGGATTGGATGCGGGCTGGATGTCGAATTTCATGCTCATGTCCTTGCCTCCCGCTGCCGGTGGCGGCGCCGTTCTGGCGCCGGCCTGCCCCTTTCGGGCCCGGCTGGCTTGATTGGTTTTTAGGCCGGATCACCGCCAGCCTTGTTACGGCCGGTTTCCGTGGCCAGCATATCGCCGAGGACATGCTTTTGCGGAAGGCGGAAGTCCAGTATGTTTTGTCGAAACGCCGCTCGACAATCGCACGGTAGATCTGATCCGGCCGTCGTCGCCTGTCCGGCTCTCTCCAGCCGCCCTGCTTCGATGCCACCCGCGCGAACGATCTAAAATTTCGTGCTGGTCAATCGTTTTGTAACATTGAACCCAAGATACGTCAATATGCCTGACATAAATTTCGCGACTTCCTCTCACGACGCCGCCGAGCCCAAGCCGGCCGCAGACGACGGAGGCAATTTGCGCTGGGATATCATCGAGCTACTGTTCTTCGCCTATCGCGACTTCGTCGGCGACCCCGACCAGGAGCTGGAGGCTTTCGGCTTCGGCCGCGCCCACCACCGGGTCATGCACTTCGTCTACCGCTATCCCGGTCTCAAGGTCGCCGATCTGCTCGACGTCCTGCGCATCACCAAGCAATCGCTCGGCCGCGTGCTCAAGCAGCTGCTGGACGAGGGCTACATCGTGCAGAAGACCGGTGACAATGACCGCCGCCAGCGCCTGCTCTACGCAACGCCGAAGGGCGAGGCGCTGGTGCAGAAGCTCGCCGGTCTGCAGACCACGCGGATCACCAAGGCGCTTGCCGAAATGGGTCCGCAGGATGCCGAGACGGTCAAGCGCTTCCTGCGCGCGATGATCGATCGCGACGATCCAGACAAGGTGCTCGAGACGATCTTCGCTTCTGTCAACCACGACGCCAAGGAGTGACCGTGACGCTCGCTGCCACTCTCGCCCGCCCGCCGGCACGCCCGGCCGATGACGCGCCGCATCTGCTGCTCGTCGACGACGACCGCCGCATCCGCGATCTGCTCTCGCGCTTCCTCGCCGCCGAGGGCTACCGCGTCACCACCGCCGCGAGTGCCAGCGATGCACGTTCGAAACTGCTGGGCCTGCATTTCGACCTCTTGATCCTCGACGTGATGATGCCCGGCGAGACCGGCTTCGATCTCGCCCGCTTCATCCGGACATCCTCCTCGGTGCCGATCGTGATGCTGACGGCACGACACGAGGCGGAAGCGCGCATCGAGGGCCTGCAGATCGGCGCCGACGACTACGTGGCGAAACCGTTCGAGCCGCGCGAGCTGGCGCTGCGCATCAACAATATCCTCAAGCGCGCCGCTCCGCCGCCGCAAGCCACGGCGGTGGAGAAGATCGCGTTCGGCCCCTACGTCTATCATCTCGATCGCGGCGAGCTGCGCCAGGGCGAGGAGGTCATCCACCTCACCGACCGCGAGCGCGAGATGCTGCGCATTCTCTCGGAGACGCCGGGCGAGACCGTGCCGCGCAGTGCGCTGACCGGCAACGGCAGCGTCAACGAGCGCGCCGTCGACGTGCAGATCAACCGCCTCAGGCGCAAGATCGAAACCGACCCCGCCAATCCGCTGTTCCTCCAGGCGGTGCGCGGCATCGGCTACCGGCTGGTAGCCTCGCCATAAATCAGTGAAGCGCGACCGATGAGCACGATTGATACCGGCCTGACGCTGCTCCGAAGCGCCGCCGGCCGCGTCTCCGCCGCCAATGGTTGGATGGGCAACGCGTTCAAGGGCTGGATGCCGACCGGCCTCTACGCCCGCGCGCTCCTCATCATGATCGTGCCGATGGTGGTGCTGCAATCGGTCGTCGCCTTCGTGTTCATGGAGCGGCACTGGAATACGGTGACGCGCCGACTGTCGGCCGCAGTGGTGCAGGACATCGCCGCGCTGATCGACGTCTACAAGGGTTATCCGCAAGATAAGGATCGCGACCAGATCCGCCGTATCGCGCAGCAGCGCCTCGGCCTCGTCGTCGATTTCCTGCCCGCCGGCGACATGCCGCCGCCGGGACCAAAGCCGTTCTTCTCGCTGCTCGACCAGACGCTGTCGGTGCAGCTCGGCCGCCAGATCGGGCGCTCGTTCTGGATCGACACGGTCGGCCGCTCCAATCTCGTCGAGATCCGCATCCAGCTCGACGATGCCGTGATGCGCGTGTTCGCGCAGCGCAGCGCCGCCTATGCCTCCAACTCGGAGATATTCCTGTTCTGGATGGTTGGCACGTCGTCGATCCTGCTGATCGTCGCAGTGCTGTTCCTGCGCAACCAGATCAAGCCGATCCTGCGTCTTGCGGACGCCGCCGAAAGCTTCGGCAAGGGCCGCGAAGCGCCGAACTTCCGCCCCAGGGGCGCGCGCGAGGTGCGGCGCGCAGCGGTCGCCTTCCTCGAAATGAAGTCGCGCATCGAGCGCACCATGGAGCAGCGCACCGCGATGCTCGCCGGCGTCAGTCACGATCTGCGCACCATCCTGACTCGCTTCAAGCTCGAGCTGGCGCTGATCGGCGACAGCCCCGAGCTCGAGGGCATGCGCAAGGACGTCGACGAAATGTCGATGATGCTGGAAGATTATCTCGCCTTCGCCCGCGGCGATTCCGGCGAGCAGTCGCAGCCGACCGACATGGCGCAGGCGCTCGAGGAGCTGCGCGGCGATGCCGAGCGCCACGGCCATACCGCGACCGTCGCCTTCCACGGCCTGCCCGTGGTGACGGTGAAGCCGGCCTCGTTCAAGCGCTGCCTCGCCAATCTCGTCACCAACGCGGCGCGCTACGGCAAGGCCATCGCCATCGCCGGCCAGCGCGATCACCGTTATTTGACCGTGACGATCGACGACGACGGCCCCGGTATTCCCGCGCATTTGCGCGAAGAAGTGTTCAAGCCGTTCCTGCGGCTCGACAACGCCCGCAACCAGGATGAAGGCGGCACAGGCCTTGGCCTTGCCATCGCCCGCGACATCGCCCGCTCGCATGGCGGCGACATCACCCTCGGCGACAGTCCGATGGGGGGACTACGGGCGAGCGTCAGGATACCGGTGTAGCTGCCGTAGCCCGGATGGAGCGAAGCGCAATCCGGGATTCTTTCTCGCAATCGACGCAAGGCCCCGGATTTCGCTGCGCTCCATCCGGGCTACGATCTCGCCCTACTTCGGCAGCAGCGCCTTCAGCTTATCCATGTCGCGCACGTTCATCTTGAAGCCGCCGGGCATCACGATGTCGCCGGGCTTCTGGTCGGGCTTGCAGGCCCCAAGCCATTTGGCTTGCAGCGTCATGGTGGCATCGCGTCCCGCAGCGCCGGCGACACCGCCTTGTGCGTGCGAGGAGGTCTTCACCGTGTAGGCCGAGTTGAAATCGCCCGTGATCTCGGCATGCGAGGTCGTGCTGACGCCGGCGACGCTGCACTCGGAATCGCTGACATAGCCGGTCGCGGTCTTCTTGATCTCCTGCTTGGCGCAGATCTGCTTGGCCATCGGGGAGACGTTGTTGCTCATCTCCTTGTCGACGGTCTCGTCGGTGCAGTGCTGCATGGTCATCTCGGGCACGGGCGAGCCGCTCGTGACCAGTTTCATCTCCCAAAGACCGGCCTTGCGCACCGGCAGGTCGTCGGCAAAGGCACCGCCTGCCGAAACCACGAGGCAAAGGGCCGAGCCGAGCAAAGCGAGTTTGCGCGTCATGTGAAAAGGCTCCCGGCTGAGAGTGCGGCGTTACGACAGCGCCTCAGTAGAGCGTGCGGATCGGCTGGTCGGCGGCGCCATAAGGCACCCAGCGGCAGGAGAACGAGATGTAACCGCCCTCATAGGCCTGCACCGCCAGGAATTTCACGACTTTGCCATAGCGCGCGCAGTGATCGACTGCGGCCTGGCGCGCATCGACCTGGGTGGCCATCGAATAGGCGATGATGCCGCCGGTGTCGTTGCCCTTGAACGGCGGCACATAGTCGGCGCGCGCCGACTGGCTCGCCGTCATACCCGAGACAACCAGGCTGGCGAGAAGACCCGCGGCCGCAATGATTCGCATTCCCGTCACTCCAATTGGCTGGCGGGCAGTTTACGGTGCCGGGAGGGAAGTGAAAAGAACGGAAGCCCTGCCAACCACGAAGTTGTGGTCAACTCCTGGCGAAGTGTTGCCGCGCTGCACTTGACCTCCCCCGGCCTTCGCGGCACCGTCCAACCTTCGCAAGACTTTAGCTGTCCGGATTGACCATGCGCGCCCCCTTCCTGAAATTGCTCCGCTATGCCGCCGTGCTCGGCCTCATGTTCGGAGCGATGTCGCTCGGTGAGGCCAGGGCCGCCAATCCGCTCGAGCTGAACTTCTGGCTAAGCGGACCGCGCTATGACGGCGCCGTCGCCGATTGCGACCGGGCGCTGCCGACCATCGCCACCCAGTTCTGGGAAAAGGAAAGCACGTTCTGGAATTCCTCGTTGAGGATCACCGGCTTCTCCGCCGTTCGCGAGACCGCATTCCGGCCCTGGCAGTCCGACAATATTCCGCGCCGCTATTGCACCGGCGAGGCCATGCTCACTGATGGCAAGGTGCGCAAGGTGCACTTCTCGATCATCGAGGATGGCGGCTTCGCCGGCTATGGCAACGGCGTCGAATGGTGCGTGGTCGGACTCGACCGCAACTGGGCCTATAATCCGGCCTGCCGCGCCGCCAAGCCCTAGCTAAACAAGCCCTGATTCGGGCCGATCAGGCGACCGGATGACGGCCGCCCGAATTTTGTTCTTGAAATGTTCCCATCGCCTGCTAGGCTTCCTCGCACAGTCTAGTTGAGGGGCGTCGCCATGTTTCATTCCAGATTGCATTTGTTTTCCCGTCTCGTGATCTCCCTGACCCTTGCCGCCGGACTGGCCTTGCTCGCCGGCAGCGCAAATGCCCAGGACAAGCGGCAGAACGCGCCCGGCGAATTCGACTTCTATGTGCTGTCGCTATCGTGGTCGCCCTCGTTCTGCGAGGAGGCGGCCGAGCGTGGAGGCCGCTCGCAAATCCAGTGCAGCGGTCGGCCCTACGCCTTCGTGGTGCATGGGCTGTGGCCGCAATATGAGAATGGCTTCCCGGAATATTGCCAGCGGCCCGCACCGCGGCTGAACCGCAGCATCGTTTCCTCGATGCTCGATTTGATGCCGGCGCCGGGCCTGATCTTCAACGAATGGGACAAGCACGGCACCTGCTCCGGCCTCGAGGGCCGCAGCTATTTCGAGACGATCCGCAAGGCGCGCGCTGCGATCAAGATCCCGGCCGAATATCTCGATTTGTCGCAGGCCAAGACGGTGGCGCCGGCGGAGGTCGAAGAGGCCTTCATCAAGGCCAATCCGGGGCTGAGCAATGCCGCCGTCTCGGTCACCTGCAACCGGACGCGGCTGTCCGAGGTCCGTATCTGCCTCAGCAAGGACCTGCAATTCCGCGCCTGCGACGAGATCGAACGCCGCACCTGCCGCCGCGATCAGGTCACCATGCCGCCGATCAGGGGCGGTTGAGCTCGACTTCTCAGACCGTCATTCCGGGGCGCGCGAAGCGCGAACTATGATGCGCAGTTGCGCATCTGAGAATCCATCGACCCGCGCGGCCCGGTGGTGCAATGGATTCCGGGCTCGGTGCTACGCACCGCCCCGGAATGACGGGAGTTACTTTCATCGTGCGATGTCGTAACTCTTCGCCATGAATTACCGCCACGCCTTCCACGCCGGCAACTTCGCCGATGTCATCAAGCACATCGTGCTGGCGCGCATCATCACCTATCTGCAGGACAAGCCGGGGGCGTTCCGCGTCATCGACACCCATGCCGGCGCCGGCCTCTACGATCTCGACAGCGACGAGGCGCGCCGGGGCGGCGAATGGCTGACCGGCATCGCGCGGCTGATACAGGCACGCCTGTCGAACGAGACCCTGGCGCTCGTACAACCCTATCTCGACATCGTCCGCGCCTTCAATCCGAAGGGTGAGCTTAGGGCATATCCGGGCTCGCCGTTGATTGCGCGCGGCCTGCTCCGGCCGCAAGACCGGCTCGTCGCCTGCGAGCTCGAGCCGAAGGCGCGGAAAGCGCTGATCGCCGTGCTGCGCCGCGACGAACAGGCCCGCGTGGTCGACCTCGACGGCTGGGTGGCACTGCCGGCCTTCGTGCCGCCGAAGGAGCGGCGCGGCCTCGTGCTGATCGATCCGCCCTTCGAGGCCAAGGACGAGTTCGAGCGGCTGGGCGAAGCATTCTCCACAGCCTTCGCGAAATGGCCAACCGGCATCTATGTCATTTGGTATCCCGCTAAGAACCGGCGCGCCACCGACACACTGGTCCAAACGGTGGCGCGGCTCGCAGCTGCAGCAAAGCCACCGGGAAATTGTCTGCGCCTCGAGTTCAGCGTCGCGCCTCAGCTCGATGGCGGGGCGCTCGCCTCCACCGGGCTCCTCATCGTCAATCCGCCCTACACGCTGCAGGGCGAGCTCAAGACGATCCTGCCCGAGCTGGAAATGCCGCTCGGCCAAGGTGGTGCTGCCAGATTCCGATTGGAGGTGCCCAAGCCTTAAAGCGAGGCCGTAACACTCCGGCATTCTTGGGAAAAATATGCAGGAGCGGTAGTCAATCTGCAGAGAACCGTATTATGCTGTTTCCGTGACTGGCTTTACGTTCCGCTTCCGCGAATGGTTGCGGCGGAGTGAAGGCCTAAGAAAGATCCGGCCGGACCGTTGAGGTCCGCCCAAGGATGGCCAGCTCCCGGGCTCCGTAGTGCCCCGTCATGTCGTGACGTGAGTCTGCGTCGCGGCGGAGGAGCAATGAGGGGGAGTTTCCCGATGGCCATGACGGGAACGGTCAAGTTTTTCAACGGCGAACGCGGCTACGGATTCATCAAGCCTGACGACGGCGGCCGCGACGTCTTCGTACATATTACTGCTGTGGAGCGGGCCGGACTGAAGGACCTTGCGGAAGGACAGCGTATCACTTTCGAAGTCGAACCCGACAAGAAGGGGAAGGGACCGAAGGCGGTCAATCTGGTCATCCTGTCCTAGCGGGCCTGACGCACAACATTCGGCGCAATACTTGGCGCAAAAAATACCTGGCGCAAAAAATTCCCGGCCGCGAGCGGCCGGGAGGTTGTGGTCCGGTATTTTCTTCTTCAGCTATCAGAAACGATAGTTCACGCCGGCGCGCACAACGCTGGCGCTATAGCCGTTTGACACCCCTGTAATTGCGAACTGTGTCGTCGACAGATCGATGTAGAGATATTCCAGCTTGGCGCTCCAGTTGGGGGCCAGACCGACTTCCGCACCGGCGCCGATGGTCCAGCCGGCGGTGGTGTGCGATTCCGTCCAGCCGAAGGTCTGCGCACGCAGCTCGCCGAAGGCGAGGCCGGCGGTGCCATAGAACAGCACGTTGCTGAAGGCATAGCCGGCGCGGCCGCGCAGGGTGCCGAACCACGGATTGGAGAATTTCCACGGCGCGAAGGTGTCGTCGGCACCGGCGGCCTGGATGTCGCCCTCGACGCCGAACACAAACGGGCCATTCTGGAAGTTGTAGCCGGCCTGCACGCCGCCGACGAAGCCCGACGGCTTCGAGGGGTTGTTGTCCACCGAGCCCCATTCATAGCCGATGTTGCCGCCGAGATAGGGGCCTGCCCAGCTGTACGCGTTGAGCGGCTGGTTGACGGTATAGGGCGCGCGCTGACCGTAATTCATGTCGGCGGCCTCGGCCGAAGCTATCCAGCCGGCGGCAACCAACGCGGCTGCGCCCACAACGAGCCTCTTCATCACACACTCCAACGCAACTGCCGTCACCGGTGCGGCGCCCGCGCCGCCGCGCAGGGCAAACCGCATGGTTACGGAACCACGACCTCTTCGCATAAGATTTATCGAGAGTTTTAAGTTAAAGGGCTGTTAAGCCGGGTTACCGCGCTGTTAACAGGCTTAAGCAAGCGTTACCGGGAACTGCGCCGCCATCCTGTGCGTGCCGCACGGCCGGAACTTCAAATCGGCACCCCCAGCGCCTAAATTCGCTCCATGGTTCACGATTCCACCGACAATCCGGACGACCGCGCGCGCAAACCCGTGCGTGGCGCCGCGCCGGACGTCCCAGCCGAGACGCCTCCGGATCTCGATCCCGCCACCAGCGGCGGCGATGACGAGGACGATGCGCGGCTGCCCGATATCCTGGAAGAGAGCGGCGCCGTCGGCGAAGGACCGCTGGCGACCGGTCACGAGGCGATCGAGCGCGCGGTCCGCCTCGCCCCCACCTCGCCCGGCGTCTATCGCATGCTCAATGCGAATGCCGACGTGCTCTATGTCGGCAAGGCCAAGAACGTCAAAAAGCGCCTCTCCAACTATGCGCGCCAGAATGCGCCGCAGCCGGCCCGCATCCTGCGCATGATCGCAGCCACGGTGACCGTGGAGATCGTCTCGACCAACACCGAGACCGAGGCGCTGCTGCTGGAAGCCAACCTCATCAAGCAGCTGCGGCCGCGCTTCAACGTGCAGCTGCGCGACGACAAATCGTTTCCCTACATCCTGATCACCGGCGACCATTGGGCGCCGCAGATCCTGAAACATCGCGGCGCGCAGAGCCGGCCGGGGCGCTATTTTGGTCCGTTCGCCTCCGCCGGAGCCGTCAACCGCACCATCACGGCACTGCAGCGCGCCTTCCTGATCCGCTCCTGCACCGATTCCTTCTTCGAGAGCCGCAGCCGGCCCTGCCTGCTCTACCAGATCCGCCGCTGCGCCGGCCCCTGCACCCGCGAGATCGACTTTCCCGGCTATACGACCCTGGTGCGCGAGGCGAGCGACTTCCTGTCCGGCAAGAGCCATGCGGTGAAGCAGGAACTTGCAGGCGAGATGGAGAAGGCGTCCGGTGAGCTCGAGTTCGAGCGCGCCGCGCTCTACCGCGACCGCCTCGCCGCGCTCTCGGCGATCCAGTCGCAGCAGGGCATCAATCCGCGCACGGTCGAGGAAGCCGACGTGTTCGCCATCCATCAGGAGGGCGGCTTCTCCTGCGTCGAGGTGTTCTTCTTCCGCACCGGCCAGAACTGGGGCAACCGGGCCTATTTTCCGCGCGCGGAAAAGACGTACACCCCAGAAGAGGTGCTCGGCTCCTTCCTCGCCCAGTTCTACGACGACAAGCCGCCGCCGAGGAACATCCTGCTCTCGCACGAGATCGAGGAAAGCGAGCTGCTCGCCAATGCGCTGTCGATCAAGGCTGGCCACAAGGTCGAGGTCACCGCGCCCAAGCGCGGGGAGAAAAAGGAACTCGTCGCCCACGCGTTGACCAATGCGCGCGAGGCGCTCGGCCGCAAGCTCGCGGACACCGCCACGCAAAGCCGCCTGCTCGACGCCATCGCCACGACGCTGAGCCTGCCGCATTCGCCCAAGCGCATCGAGGTCTACGACAACAGCCACATCCAGGGCACCAATGCGGTCGGCGCCATGATCGTCGCCGGCCCCGATGGTTTCGTGAAGAACCAGTACCGCAAGTTCAACATCAAGTCGGAAGGGATCACGCCGGGCGACGACTTCGCCATGATGCGCGAGGTGCTGGAGCGGCGCTTCAAGCGCCTGATCAATCCGCCCGAGGAAGGTGCGGCCAAAGCCAAGGACGACGATTTCCCGCAATGGCCCGATCTCGTCATCATCGACGGCGGCCGCGGCCAGCTCAACGCCGTGCGCGAGATCTTTGCAAATCTCGGCCTGACCCAGGTGTCGCTGATGTCGGTCGCCAAGGGACCGGACCGGGATGCCGGCCGCGAGACCCTGTTCATGCCCGAGCGTGAGGCGATCAAGCTGGAGCCGCGCGACCCCGTGCTCTATTTCATCCAGCGGCTGCGCGACGAGGCCCACCGCTTCGTCATCGGCTCGCACCGCAAGCTGCGCAAGAAGGATATCCGCGAGGCTGGTTTGCAGGAAATTCCGGGCATCGGCCCGTCACGCAAACGTGCCTTGCTGCATCATTTCGGAACCCTGAAGGAGATCGAACGGGCCTCGATCGCCGATCTCGGCAAGGTTCCGGGGGTCAGTGCCGAGAGTGCGCGCAGGATTTTCGAGTATTTCCATCCCCAGCCGGGATGAATTAAAGGGGGACCGCAGTCATATGATCGTCGTGTCCGCACCTCATTTGGGGTGCGGGACGGTTGACGTTCAGGCAGCAGCGGTATTGGTAGGACGGATGAACATCGCCACCACACGAGGGACGACCAGCCGCGCGATGTCCCTCCCCAACATCCTGACCTATGGCCGGATCGCCGCGATCCCGGTCGTCGTCGGATGCATCTATGCGCAGTCGATTCTGGATCAGCCGCTCTGGCTCCGCTGGGTGGCGGTGGCCCTCTTCATCGCGGCCGCGGTCACCGATTACCTCGACGGCTATTACGCGCGGATCTGGAATCAGCAATCGGCGTTCGGCCGGATGCTCGACCCGATCGCCGACAAGCTGCTGGTCGCCTCGTGCCTGCTGATGCTGGCCGCCGACGGCATCATCCATGGCTGGTCGTTGTGGGCCGCCATCGTCATCCTGTGCCGCGAGATCCTGGTCTCGGGCCTGCGCGAATATCTCGCCGCGCTCCGCGTCAGCGTGCCCGTGACCAAGCTTGCGAAGTGGAAGACCACGGTCCAGCTCGTCGCCATCGGCTTTCTGCTCGCGGGACCTGCCGGCGACGAAGTGGTGCCCGTCGTCTCGATGATTGGCCTCGCGCTGCTATGGGCCTCGGCGATCGTGACCATCTACACCGGCTACGATTATTTCCGCGCCGGCATCCATCACCTCATCAAGGAGGACGAGGGATGAAGGTGAAGTATTTCGCCTGGGTGCGCGAACGCGTCGGCAAGGCGGAGGAGACCATCGAGCCGCCGGCGACCGTGCGCACCGTCGAGGACCTGATCGCCTGGCTGTCCGGCCAAAGCGAGGCCTATGCCTACGCGTTCGAGAAGCCGAAGGTGATCCGCACCGCGATCGACCATGCCCATGTCAAATCGGATGCCGCGATCGCGGGCGCCCGCGAGATCGCGTTCTTCCCGCCGATGACCGGCGGCTAGGCCATGACTTCCCCTGTCGCCAGCTGCCCCGTCACCATTCGCATCCAGGAAGACGATTTCGACATCGCGCGCGAGATCGCGGTCCTGACCAAGAGCCGGACCGACATCGGCGCGGTCGTGAGCTTTTCGGGCATCTGCCGCGCTGACGATGACAGCGCCAAGGTCGCCGCGCTCACGCTCGAGCACTATCCTGGCATGGCTGAGGAAGAGATCAGGCGCCATGCCGACGCGGCGACCTCGCGCTGGCCGCTGAACGGCGTCACCGTGATCCATCGCGTCGGCCGCTTCATGCCGGGCCAGAACATCGTGCTGGTGCTGACCGCCTCGCAGCACCGCCAGGCCGCATTCCATGCCGCCGAGTTCCTGATGGACTACCTCAAGACCAGCGCTCCGTTCTGGAAGAAGGAAGAGAGCGCCACCGGCACCGGCTGGGTCGAGGCCCACGCCCGCGACGACGAGGCCGCCGCACGCTGGACCAAATCCTGATGGCAAAAGCATCCAAAAAGACCGTCGGCGGCCGCGCCGCGCCCAAGCTCGCCAAAGTCGGCCCGGGCGAGCTTCTCACGCTCCTCGATTTCGTCCGCTACGGGGTGAGCCGCTTTGTCGAAGCCAAGCTCGCCTTTGCGCACGGGACGACCGATCCGGTTGCCGAAGCAGCCTTCCTGGTGAGCGAAGCGCTGCATCTCAATCCCGAGCAGTTCGAGATTTTTGCCAACGCACGGGTCACGGCGGCCGAAGGCAAGACCATCCTCGACCTCATCCATCAACGCGTCACCACGCGCAAACCGGCTGCCTATCTCGTTAACAAGATCTACATGCGCGGCCTGCCCTTCTATGTCGACGAGCGCGTCATCGTTCCGCGCTCCTTCATCGGCGAGCTCCTGGAGTCGCATTTCGGCGGCGAAGGCAATGCTGGAGCGCTGATCGACGACCCTACGGGCGTCGAGCGCGTGCTCGATCTCTGCACGGGATCGGGATGCCTCGCCATCCTCGCCGCGCATCATTTCCCGAACGCCGCCGTCGATGCCGTCGACATCTCCAAGGGAGCGTTCGAGGTGGCCACGCGAAATGTCGGCGAATATGGGCTCGAGGACCGGATCAGCCTGTATCGCGGCGATCTGTTCGCCCCGCTCGGCGATGCGCGTTACGACCTGATCATCACCAACCCGCCCTATGTCGACGCAGAAGGCATGGCCGCACTGCCGCCTGAGTGCCGGGCCGAACCCAAGCTCGCCTTCGACGGCGGCGCCGACGGCCTCGACGTGGTGCGCCGCATCCTGGCTGAGGCGCCCGATCATCTCACCCCGGATGGCGGATTGATCTGCGAGATCGGCCGCGGCCGGGAATTGGTCGACGAGGCCTTCCCGGAACTGCCGCTGCTCTGGCTCGACACCGAGGACTCCGAGGGCGAGGTGTTCTGGATCGCGGCCGCCGATCTCGGCTGATTCGACACGGCGGACGGAGCTCCGTCGGAACAACTCAAATAGCGCCACGTTCATCCCCCGACGAATTATCTCGCTCTCGGAGGATGTCCGCATGCTCGCGCCATCGGGCGAATTGCTGCGCGCCAGCATGGCGCTGAAGCTCAACCACCTCAAGCGCGCCGCGCAATCGTATTTGCGTGACCGCACCAGCCAGGCCACCGGACGCGCGACGTCCTACGCGGTCGCGGCCGGTCTGTTCGCAGTGGCCGGGCTGTTCGTGATCGCGACCTTCTTCGTCGGCCTGATCGCCCTCTACCGCTGGGTTGCAATCACCTACGGACAATTCTGGGGCTTTGGTGCCGTCGCCGCCGTGCTGCTGGTGCTCGCCGCGGTCTGCGCCGGCGTCGCCATGGCGATGATGAAGCGGCCGACCAAGCAGATCGTACCGCTCGCCAGCCGGATGCGCGTTGCGATCGCCTCCCCGCGGATTCCGCGCGGAACGGTCAAGCAGGCGGTGAAGGAGGTCGCGACGACGATTCCCCTGGTGCCGCTCGCGCCGGGCGAGCGCGGCCATGGCAGAAGGGCCTCACCCGTTCGCACCAACCGGCCCGTGCAGCTTGGCCTGATGCTCGCGGCGATTGGGCTGGCGGGGTTCACGGCGGCGCGGCGCAGACGTCACGGTCAAAGATTGGACGCTTGAATGCTGGTGCGGCGCTCCGAACAGCTCGATTCCTGGTTGCTGGTGGCCGCCACGGCCGTGTTCGTGCTGACGGCGGAGCGCTACTTTCAGGACAGGGACCTGGTCCCATCGGGGCCGCCGCAAGACCATCGCAAAGGCGAGGCGAATTCTCCGGAGACGCACCCCGCGCGCGCGGCCGTGCAGCCCGGCCATGGCCGCCGCGCCAAGAGCCCGTTTGAGATCCCCTGGAAGGGCTGGAAGGATATCTTCTGGCGGACCTATCAGCGCATCGACGAGGATCGCCTTCTGGCGACAGCGGGCGGCGTCGTGTTCTTCGGGCTGCTCGCGATCTTTCCGGCGGTTACGGCGCTGGTTTCCTCCTACGGCCTGTTCGCCGATCCTAAGACGATCAGCGCCAATCTGCAGACGCTCGCGACGATGCTCCCTGAGGGCTCGTTCCAGATCGTCGAGGATCAGGTGGCGCGCGTGGTCTCGCATGGCAGTACCACGCTCGGTGCGACGTTCCTGTTCGGCCTTGTGCTGGCGATCTGGAGCGCCAATGCGGGCGTCAAGGCGATCTTCGATGCACTCAACGTCGCTTATGAGGAGCGCGAGAAGCGCAGCTTCATCAAGCTTAATATGGTGTCTCTGGCCTTCACGGTCGGCGGCATCGTGGCGCTGCTGGTGATGGTGGGGCTTGTCGTTGCCTTCCCGCTGGCGCTCAATCATCTCGGCATGGCGCCCGAAAGCAAGCTGATCGTGGCGCTGGCACGATGGCCGCTTATGTTCCTCGTCCTGCTGGTGGCGCTTGCGATCCTCTACCGCTTCGCGCCCAGCCGCGATGCGCCGCGCTGGCAATGGCTCAGCCTCGGCGCGGTGATTGCCGCCATTCTCTGGATCGCCGGCTCGGCGCTGCTCTCCTGGTATCTCTCGGAATTCGCCAACTACAATGCGACCTACGGCTCGCTCGGCGCGGCGATCGGCCTGATGACCTGGATGTGGATGTCGGCGATCGTCATCATGTTCGGCGCCGAGCTGAATTCGGAGATCGAACGGCAGACGCTGAAGGACACGACCGAGGGATCACCCAAGCCGCTCGGCACCCGCGACGCCGTCTCGGCCGACACGGTCGGAGCCGCCGCGCCAGCCTGACCGCGCCCGGGAACGGGCGGCTATCCCCTCGAATCAACAATGATGTTAAGCTCATGCGGCTTGGGGGAGCATGAGGCGCGGCGGGATCGTACAGCGGCCCGTGTTTTCCCGGGTGAGGCAGTCAGCTCTTTGAGGCGTAACGCGCGGCATGATTCGCATTTCGACGATCTTCATCGCCATCTGCATGGTACTGGTCGCGGCCTCGCTCGGGCTTGCGCTCTACGCAGTCGCCGGCATCAGCGGAACCGAATCCGCGATCGTGGCGCTGACCGCGCTGACCTTCCTGATCCTCTACAACGCGGTGTCGATGCGGCTGCGCGACCGCAGCGACGTCGGCGGCCAGATCGCCGACCTGTCGCGCGGCACCGCCGACCTCGCCCGCCAGGTGGCGGAGTTCGGCCGCCGGTTAGCTGCGATCGAGGGACGCATCGCCTCGTCCAATTCGACCAACTCCGACCGCATCCAGTCGGTGGTCGGCGAGATCAACGAGCTCGGCGGATTGGTCAGGCAACTCGCCAGCACCGTATCGACCCATGAGGATCTGTTGGCCGGCAATGCGCCAGCGCCGGCTCCCGTTCCCGCTCCGATCGCCAGGCTGGAGCCAGAGGCGCCGATCGACCTGATTGCGCCGTTCGAGGAGCGGCCGGCCGCCCCTCCCCCGCTGCCCGCACCGCCGTCACGACCGGCACCGGCGGTCCAGACCCAGGCCGCCAATCCGGTTCCGGCAGTCAACGGGCGCAACCAGACCCAGCTGCTGGCGACGCTGCGCAACGCGATCGACGAAAACCGCATCGACATCTTCCTCCAGCCGATGGTGACGCTGCCGCAACGCAAGGTGCGGTTCTACGAGGCGGTGACGCGCCTGCGTGACGAGCGCGACCAGCTGATCGCCGCCGAGGAGTTCATCAGCATCGCGGAAGCGTCCGGCCTGATCGGGCGCATCGACAACATGGTGATGCTGCGCTGTGTGCAGGTGCTGCGGCGCCTGATGGTGCGCAACAAGGACGTCGGCGTGTTCTGCAACGTCGCGGCCTCCACGCTCGGTAATTCCACCACCTTCGCGCAATGCCTCGACTTCCTCGAAGCCAACCGGGCGCTGGCGCCCTCGCTGGTGCTGGAGTTCAAGCAATCGACGTTCCGCAGTCTCGGCCCGGCCGAGACCGAGAATCTCGCGGCGCTCGCTCAGCGCGGCTTCCGTTTCTCGATCGACCATGTCACCGATTTGCGCATCGAGCCGCGCGAGCTGGCCGACCGCGGGGTGCGCTTCATCAAGGTGCCGGCCACGCTGCTGCTCGACCCCAGGCAGGCCTCCGCCTCGGACATCCATCCTTCGGACCTCTCCGACCTGCTCGGCCGCTTCGGCATCGACCTGATCGCGGAGCGGATCGAAGGCGAGCGCGCGGTCGTGGACCTGCTCGACTATGACGTGCGGTTCGGCCAGGGGTTCCTGTTCGCGCCGCCCCGGCCATTGCGGCCTGAGGGGGCATCTGCTACCGGCGGGGCCTCGCCGAACCAGGCGCAGGACATTCAGGGATCCAATGGCTCCGCTCCTCCCAGCCAAGGCGCGACATCTGGCGCGACGTCAGCCGCTCCTCCGGCACAACGCATCACCGGCAACGCAGCGCTCGCGCGCCGCATCTGATCGGCGCTGCGCATCATGACCACGCTGCATTTCGCCGAAAGCCTGCGCGAGCTCGTGGGCGGTGTCGATGTCGTGCTCAGCGACATCTGGGGCGTGGTCCATAACGGCCTCGAATCCTTCCCCGAAGCCTGCGACGCGCTGCACACTTATCGCAGCCACGGCGGTACGGTGATCCTGATCACCAACGCCCCGCGCCCGGCCGACAGCGTGCAGCGGCAATTGCGCAAGCTCGGCGTCGCCGACGAGACCTATGACGCGATCGTTTCGTCCGGCGACCTGACCCGGCTCTATGTCGCCGAGCATCCCGGCCGCAAGATGTTCTGGCTCGGCCCCGAGCGCGACAACTCGATCTATCGCGGCCTCGACGCGAAAACCGCGCCGCTGGAGGAAGCCGACTACATCGTCTGCACCGGCCTCTATGACGATGAGACCGAAACGGCGGAAGACTATCGCGGCATGATGCTGAAGGCGCGCGAGCGCAAGCTGACGCTGGTCTGCGCCAACCCCGACATCGTGGTGGAACGCGGCGACCGGCTGATCTATTGCGCCGGCGCCATCGCGGAGCTCTATCGCGAGCTCGGCGGCGAAGTGATCTTCTACGGCAAGCCGCACCGGCCGATCTATGAGCGCGCGATGGCACTCGCCGGCGAACGCCAGGGCCATCCGATCGACCGGAAGAAAGTGCTGGCGATCGGCGATTCCGTCCGCACCGACTTAACCGGCGCGCGCGAATTCGGCATCGACTGCTTGTTCGTCACCCGCGGCATCCATGCCGAGGAGTTCGAGGGGCTCGACCAGCTCGACCCGGCATCGGTGATGGAATTGTTCGGCCACCCGCCGAAAGCGCTGATGCGCGAATTGAAGTGGTGACGGCTGGGGCGTGAACTGACGCCGGCTTTAGACCAATTGCTTAGCTCTCAACACCGTCATGGCCGGGCTTGACCCGGCCATCCACGACTTGCTTCTAGCGTCCAAGAACGTAGATGCCCGGGACAAGCCCGGGCATGACGATCTCTGTAGAAAGCTGTGTTTGGATCGGGCGGCGCTTACGCGCTCGCCATGTCCGGGAAGACCGCCTCGATCTTGGTCTTCAGCGTCGCCGCGTTGAACGGCTTGACGATGTAGTTGTTCACGCCGGCCTTCTTGGCTGCGATCACGTTCTCGGTCTTGGATTCCGCGGTGATCATGATGAAGGGCGTGGTGGCGAGGTTCGGATCCGCGCGCACTTCGCGCAGCAGGTCGTAACCCGTCATCGGCTCCATGTTCCAGTCGGAGATCACGAGCCCGTACTTCTTGCCGCGCATCTTGTTCAGCGCTGCTGAACCGTCGCTGGCATCATCGATGTTCTCGAAGCCAAGCTGCTTCAGCAGATTCCTGATGATACGGATCATGGTGCTGTAGTCATCCACCACCAGAACCGGCATCGACAAATCAACCGCCATCTCGACTCCCCCAACACAAACGCAGGAATATTACGATCGGACCTGCCCAAGCCGGAGCCCGGCAGTTCCACGCTCAAGGACTAGCACCAAGGCGTTAAACAGCGCGTTAATTGGGGACGCCCCCCAAGGACTGAAATCGCGTTCGATGCGGCCGCGCCCTCCCGCTTGACTTCATCCGGCCGGTCGCGCCACGGTCCCGGCCGGTCCTGCCGGTTCGAGAATTCCCCTGATGGCTCCGCATTTTACCATTATCCGCGACACCACGCCGGTCTCCGCTATTCCAAGGGGTGCCGTGGTCGCCATGGGCAATTTCGACGGGGTTCATCTCGGCCACCGCGCCGTGATCGCCGCAGCCCTGGAAATGGGCCGGGCGCAGGGCCGTCCCGCGCTGGCATTGACCTTCGAGCCGCATCCGCGGCGGTTTTTCAGCCCCAACACCCCTCAATTCCGCCTGACGGACGAGCGGGCCAAGCTGCGGCTTCTGGCCGGCACCGGACTTGCCGGCGCCGTGGTCATGACCTTCGACAAGGCCCGTGCCGGAACCAGCGCGCAAGACTTCATTCACCATGACCTGATCGGGCGGCTCGGCGTCAGCGGGATCGCGGTCGGCTATGACTTCCATTTCGGCAAAGGACGCGTCGGCTCGCCGAGCCTTCTGGTCAACGAAGCGCCCCGGCTCGGGATCGAGGTCGACGTGCAGCCCCATGTCGATATCGACGAGCGGCCGGTGTCCTCCAGCGCGATCCGGATCGCTCTCGCCGAAGGGCAGCTGGACGAGGCCACCACCATGCTGAGCGCACCCTGGTTCGTCACCGGCGAGGTCATCCACGGCGAGAAGCGCGGCCGCGATCTCGGCTACCCCACGGCCAACATCCGCCTCGACGCCAATTGCGGCCTGAAGCACGGCATCTATGCGGTGCGGGTCGGCCGCGGGCCTGAGCGGCTGGACGGGGTGGCGAGCTTCGGCCGCCGCCCGACCTTTGATAATGGCGCTCCCCTCCTCGAGATCTTCCTGTTTGACTTCAAGGGCGACCTCTACGGGCAGGCTCTGGACTGCGCCTTCGTCGGCTTCATTCGCGAGGAGCTGAAATTCGACAGTCTGGCGGCCTTGATCCGGCAGATGGACGACGATTCCGCCCGTGCCCGCGCCATCCTGGCCGCCGCCCCGGACGCGTTTCCGCGGCTCGGCACCATCGATTGAGTCCCGACCCCAGCCTCCCCGAACCTTTGCGCTTCCGTTGGCCCCCTGCTATGGAGAGCCCATGTTTTCGCGGCGCATCATAGGGATTAGCGGCCCGGCTTCCGCCTGAGCCTTCGGGGCTCGGCGCAAGACCGGGATTTTGTCGTTTCACCCCGCGATTCCGCATCGCCATCCGTTCCCGCGCCCTTCCGAGCCAGTCAGCCTCATGTCCGAAAAGCCGCAAAAGTCCCCAAAGTCTGAAGCCAAAGACTATTCGAAGACCCTGTTCCTGCCGCAGACCGAATTCCCGATGCGCGCCGGCCTGCCGCAGCGCGAGCCGGAGATCCTCAAGCGCTGGTACGAGATCGGCCTCTACGAGAAGCTGCGCGAGGCTGCCCGCGGCCGCGCCAAGTTCGTGCTGCATGACGGCCCGCCCTATGCCAACGGCAACATCCATATCGGCACGGCGCTGAACAAGATCCTCAAGGACCTCGTCACCAAGAGCCAGCAGATGCTCGGCTTCGATTCCAACTACGTGCCGGGCTGGGACTGCCACGGCCTGCCGATCGAGTGGAAGGTCGAGGAGGAGCACTATCGCAAGAAGGGCAAGCAGAAGCCCGACTTCCGCGACAGTGCCGCGATGATCGATTTCCGCCGGGAGTGCCGCGCCTACGCCACGCATTGGCTCGGCGTGCAACGCGAAGAGTTCAAGCGCCTCGGAGTCATCGGCGACTGGGATCATCCCTACGCCACCATGAGCTTCCCGGCCGAAGCCCAGATCGCGCGCGAACTGATGAAGTTCGCGGCCAACGGCACGCTCTATCGCGGCTCCAAGCCGGTGATGTGGAGCGTGGTCGAGAAGACGGCACTGGCCGAAGCCGAGGTGGAGTACGAGGACCACACCTCCGATACGGTGTGGGTGAAATTCCCGGTCACGTCGCCCGCGCACGGTGCGCTCGCCTCCGCAAGCGTCGTGATCTGGACCACGACGCCCTGGACGCTGCCGGGCAACCGCGCCATCTCGTTCTCGCCGAAGATCGCCTACGGCCTGTACAAGGTGACGGATGCGCCCGCCGACAATTGGACCAAGACGGGCGATCTCCTGATCCTCGCCGACGCGCTCGCTGAAGAGGTCTTCAAGCAGGCGCGCGTGACGGCTTTCGAGAAGGTGCGCGATGTCCCCGGCGACACCATGGACGCGATCGAATGCGCCCATCCGCTGAAGGGCCTTGCCGGCGGCTACGACTTCATCGTGCCGCTATTGCCCGGCGACCACGTCACCGACGACACCGGCACCGGCTTCGTGCACACCGCGCCCGGCCATGGCCGCGAGGACTTCGATGCCTGGATGGCGCAGGCGCGCGATCTCGATGCGCGCGGTATCACCACGGCAATCCCCTATACCGTCGACGAGAACGGCGCCTACACCGATCATGCGCCGGGCTTTGTCGGCAAGCGGGTCATCAACGACAAGGGCGAGAAGGGCGACGCCAACGAGGCCGTGATCAAGGCGCTCGTCGAAAAGAGCATGCTGCTCGCGCGCGGCCGGCTCAAGCACCAATATCCGCACTCCTGGCGCTCCAAGAAGCCGGTGATCTTCCGCAATACGCCGCAATGGTTCATCGCGATGGACAAGGATGTGGCGGTGAGCGGCAAGACCAAGAGCGGCGACACGCTGCGCGCCCGCGCGCTGCACGCGATCTCGGTGACGCAATGGGTGCCGCCTTCAGGCGAAAACCGCATCAACGGCATGATCGAGGCGCGGCCCGACTGGGTGATCTCGCGCCAGCGCGCCTGGGGCGTGCCGATCGCCGTGTTCGTTCGCGAGAAGGGCGACGGCTCCGCGGAGATCCTCCAGGACGAGGCCGTCAACACCCGTATCGGCGATGCCTTCGAGCAGGAAGGCGCCGATGCCTGGTACGCGAAGGGCGCGCGCGAGCGCTTCCTGGGCGCACGGGCCAATGAAGACTGGCAGAAGGTCGACGACATCCTCGACGTCTGGTTCGATTCCGGCTCGACGCACGCTTTCGTGCTCGAAGACCCCGTGCAGTTTCCCGGGCTCGCCGGCATCAAGCGCAAGGTCGACGGTGGCACCGACACGGTGATGTACCTCGAAGGCTCGGACCAGCATCGCGGCTGGTTCCACTCCTCGCTGCTGGAGAGCTGCGGCACGCGCGGCCGCGCGCCCTACGACATCGTGCTGACCCACGGTTTCACCCAGGCCGAGGACGGCCGCAAGATGTCGAAGTCGCTCGGCAACACCATCGAGCCGCAGGCCGTCATCAAGGAATCCGGCGCCGACATCTTGAGGCTCTGGGTCGCGTCCTGCGACTACACCGACGACCAGCGCATCGGTCCCGAGATCCTGAAGAACACCGTCGAGACCTACCGCAAGCTGCGCAACACCGTGCGCTGGATGCTCGGCACGCTGCACCATTACAAGCCGACTGAGGCGGTCGCGCCCGCCGAGATGCCCGAGCTCGAACGGTTGATGCTGCACGAGCTCGCGGTGCGCGCGGCTGCGGTCGACAAGGCCTATCGGGAGTTCGACTTCAAATCGGTGGTCGCGATCCTGTCCGCTTTCCTGAACAGCGAGCTCTCGGCGTTCTATTTCGACATCCGCAAGGATACGCTGTATTGCGATCCGCCGTCCTCGCCGACGCGCAAGGCGGCGCTGACAACGATCGACCTGTTGTGCGCCTCGGTCCTGAAATGGCTGGCGCCGATCCTCAGCTTTACCGCGGAGGAAGGCTGGCGCATGTACCGGCCCGAGGCCGAACCCTCGGTGCATCTGACCCAGTTCCCGACCGATCTCGAAGCCCTGCGCGACGACAAGCTCGCCGCGAAATGGGAAGCAATCCGCAACGTCCGCCGCGTCGTCACCGGCGCGCTCGAGCTCGAACGCGCCGCCAAGAACATCGGCTCCTCGCTGGAAGCGTCGCCGGTGATCTATGTCGCCGACCGGGACATGCTGATGACGCTGTTCGACGTCGACCTCGCCGAAATCTGCATCACCTCGAATTACGAGGTGCGTGAAGGCGAGGCGCCCGCCGATGCGTTCCGGCTCGATGCCGTCCCCGGTGTCGCGGTCGTGGTGGAGAAGGCGGTCGGCACCAAATGCGCCCGCTCCTGGAAGATCTCCCCGACGGTCGGCGAAGACGCTGAATACCCCGACGTCACCCCGCGCGACGCCAAGGCGCTGCGCGAGTGGAAGGCGCTGGGGGTGGCGGTCTGATCCCCCGGCCATGACCCCGCTCCGCGCCGGCATCCTCGCGGCCCTGGTCACGCTCGTGGCCGACCAGGCCTCAAAGCTCTGGCTGCTGAATGGGTTCGACCTCGCCCGTCGCGGCGTGGTGAAAGTGACGCCGTTCTTCGACCTGGTGCTGGCCTGGAACATCGGCATCAGCTTCGGCTGGCTCCAGAACGACAGCCAGGCGGCACAGCTCGCGCTGATGGCCGTCAAGGCCGTCGCGGTGGTCGCGCTGGCGATCTGGATGGCCCGCTCGCACACCCGGCTTGCCACGGTCGCGCTGGGCCTGATCATCGGCGGCGCCATCGGCAACGGCCTCGACCGCCTGGCCTATGGCGCAGTGGTCGATTTCGCCCTGCTCCACATCGAGATCGGCGGAAATACCTATAATTGGTATGTGTTTAACCTCGCCGACGTGGCCATCGTTGCTGGGGTGGCGGGGCTATTGTATGATTCCTTCCTGGGGGTACCCGCCGCAAAAGCGCCCTGATCCCGGCCGATACGGACCGGCAGGTGGAACCCGGCCTTTGCGAGGGTTTGCCGCGTGCGAGCGGCGATCTGACACAATATGGAACAGGTACAGTAATGCGCAGCTCGAAGACCAGCATTTCGATGGTTCGAGACCCCCGATCGGGGCTTTGGCAGGCGTTGAAATTGTCCGCCGTCGCGCTCGGCATCGGTCTCGTCATGTCGGCTGGCGCAGCCCGCGCCGGTGACGACGACGAGGAAGATGACGGGATGACCTTCGAAGAGAAGATCATCGACAATCTGATGTCCGGCATCGGCGCCAAGAGCATGGAAAAGCCCGGCATCGAATACCGCGAGCGCTCGCCGCTGGTCGTGCCGCCCAAGCTCGACCTGCCGCCTCCCGCGACCCAGGCCAAGGCCGCTCCGAACTGGCCCAAGGACCCCGAGGAGAAGCGCCGCAAGGAAGCCATCGCCGCGCGCAAGAAAGCCACCAAGGAAACGGAAAACTGGCAGGCCGCCCGACCGCTGACGCCCGCCGAGATGAAGGCCGGCCAGGTCGCCGCAGCCCCCCGGACAAGCAATGACCCGATCCAGCCGGGCACCAACGGCAATCCGTCACTCAGCCCCGCCGAACTCGGCTTCTCCGGCGGCCTGTGGAATATGATGAAGGGCGGCAACGCCACCGAAGAAAAGAAATTCACCGAGGAGCCGCCGCGCCAGTCGCTGGTCGAGCCGCCGCCGGGCTATCAGACGCCGTCTCCGAACTACTCCTATGGCGCCGGGCCGGACAAGTCGCGGCGGACCTATTTCGACATCATGTCCGGCAAGGACAAGGAACAATAGCGTTCCTGTCCGACAGACGCGCCCCCAGCGCCGGCGATCATGTACGCCGGCCGAGGTGCATAAATTGCTGATCAGTAACTTGCCTATGCGTTGAGTTCTCTGCTTCGTGACGCGAAGCCTCAGCCGCACGGTGTAGCATGCCGTGCCGTCCGAGCCGGACATCCGGACCTCGGCCTTTCAAAAGGATCATAATGTCCTCTTACCGATCGGCTGCCTGCCTCCTTGCCGCGCTGCTTTCGACGAGCATCCTCTCGGCCGGCGCGGCCCTTGCCCAGACCACGGTAACATCGGCCCCGCCCGCCAGCTTCACGCTCAGCAACGGCATGCAGGTCGTGGTGATCCCCGACCACCGCACGCCCGTCGTCACCGAGATGATCTGGTACAAGGTCGGTTCGGCCGACGAAACGCCGGGCAAATCCGGCCTCGCCCACTTCCTCGAGCACCTGATGTTCAAGGGCACCTCGAAGCATCCCGTCGGCGAATTCTCCCAGACCGTGCTTCGCGTCGGCGGCAACGAGAACGCCTCGACCTCGGTCGACTACACCAACTATTACCAGCGCGTGCCGAAAGAGCAGCTGCCGACCATGATGGAGTTCGAGGCCGACCGCATGACGGGCCTCGTCCTCAAGGACGAGAACGTGCTGCCCGAGCGCGACGTCGTGCTCGAAGAGTACAACATGCGCGTCGCCAACAATCCGGACGCGCGGCTGAACGAGCAGATCATGGCCGCGCTCTATCTCAATCATCCCTACGGCCGTCCCGTGATCGGCTGGCATCAGGAGATCGAGAAGCTCGACCGCGAGGACGCACTCGCCTTCTACCGCCGCTTCTATGCGCCGAACAACGCGATCCTGGTGATCGCCGGCGACGTCGAGGCCGCCGACATCCGCCCGCTGGTCGAGCGCAATTTCGGCTCCATCCCGGCGCAATCAGCGATCCCGCCGCGGCGCGTCCGTCCGCAGGAGCCGGAGCCCGCCGCCCCGCGCACCGTCACGCTGGCCGACCCGCGCGTCGAGCAGCCGAGCATGCGGCGTTATTATC